>CAXBPM010000129.1:0-8072 GCA_963977345.1 uncultured Roseivirga sp. | reverse complement strand
CATATGTTTCAGCATCCAAATCAAAGTTTTAAGTTTGGGCATGTTATTATCAAATTTTGGTTCTGGAAAGATTGAAGCGGGTTGTGATGAGGCTGGCCGTGGCCCTTTGGCGGGCCCAGTAGTGGCCTCAGCTGTTATTCTGCCAGCTGATTACCAGAATGAGTTGCTCAATGATTCTAAGCAACTGAAAAGGGCGCACAGAGAACAGCTTGAAATCGAAATCAAAGCTGAGGCTTTGGCTTGGGCCGTTTGCGAAGTAAGCCCTGAAGAAATTGATGAAATCAATATTCTAAACGCCTCATTTTTGGCCATGCACCGCGCCATCGACCAACTAAAGCTAAAACCCGAGCTGTTACTTATTGATGGGAACCGCTTTAAGGTCTATCAGAGTATTCCACATGAGTGTATTATAAAAGGGGACGGGAAGTATTTATCCATTGCTGCGGCCTCCATTCTAGCCAAAGTAGAAAGAGACAGAATCATGAGCAAAGCGGCCCAACAGTTCCCTGGCTATGGTTGGGAAAGTAATGCAGGCTACCCTACCAAAAAACACCGTCAAGCCATTCGAGATTTAGGGGTTACTCCTTTGCATCGAAAATCCTTTAGACTATTGCCAGAGCAGATCGAGTTGTTTTGATTCTGCTGTCAGTAGCAAACGAATTGTGATTCGTGAAAATTCGGAAACATCGGAACCTGGGATGACTTAGTAGCTGGCGACACAGAACATTTCAATGCTCATGAACCAATCTCAAAGTTAAGTCATGCTGTAAGCATCCTTTTCAGAAACACAAGAAAGAGAATTACAAATAGCAGACGAATTGTGATTGGGGAAAAGATCCCTACGGGATGACTACATAGCAGGCGCGCTCACTTCAATCCTATATAGATTGGCTATAATACGACCAGTAAACCCTCCGAAAGTTGGCTGTACAGAAACAAAAAAAAAACGACCCACGGCAGCAGATCGTCTTTAGTATTCAGGTGAAAGATTTTAATCAATCTACATTGTCATGTAGAAATTTATTGTTGCCCATAATCTCATCGTCATCATTAAGGTTATAGCGCGACACATTGCTTTCAGATGAAGGCGGTGCATCGTTTAACCTTACTTGTCTACGCTGATAAGCAGGAACTTCAAGTTTCTCTTTTATGTCATCATTCTTAATCTGATAATTTCCAGAGCTACGTAATTTCTCTTCTCTTAGTCTCGCTTGCTGCTGAAGTTTGTTACGTTTCATTTCCAAGAAATCCTTGTAACGCTGTTCTTCGTGATCTAGCTCGATACGCTCGTTACGCGAACGAACTTCAGGATCCTCATTGGCTTCTGGCCCAACTTCTTCGATGTCATATTTCTGAGCCAACCTAGACAAGAAAGTATAACCCGAAGTGATGTTATCATCATCGTTGTCATCCTTATTCTCTACTTCATCAATTTCTTGACGTGGTTCTGGCTTTTCAAAGCCTGCGTTGAACAATGAAGATTGTGTTGGTTTCTCAACAAAAGACGGCTTCTCAACACTACGCTCGATTGGCTGATTGCTCTCTAAATCGATGACTGTTTTCTTAGCCGCAGTTGGTCTTGCTTCAATTTCTGGGGTATCAAAACCTGTAGCGATAACGGTTACGCTAATGCTTTGTCCGTGCTCTACATCAATACCGTGACCGAAAATCACCTCTGCATCGTCACCCGCTTTGTCTTGGATGTACTCAGTGATTTCAGTAAGCTCGTCCATTTGAAGTTCCGCCTCAACACCAGAAATGATGGAAAGCAAAATCTTCTTAGCACCCAAAATATCCTTGCTGTTCAACAACGGAGAAGAGATCGCCATTTCGGCAGCTCTTAGTGCTCTTCCTTCGCCTTCGGCAGAAGCAGAACCCATAACAGCAGCACCTGCGCCTTTCATTACGGTTTGAACGTCCATGAAATCGACATTTACATAACCAGGAACAGTAATGATCTCAGCAATACCTTTGGCGGCTGTGGTTAAGATATTATCAGCTTCGGCAAATGCCTTACTGATCGGTAGGTTACCGTGGATCTCTCTCAGCTTATCGTTGAGAATAACCAAAACAGTATCGCAATTCTCTTTTAATGCAGCAATACCTTCGTTGGCCGCATTCATTTTCTTTCTTCCTTCAAAACCAAAAGGAGCCGTAACAATCCCTACCGTAAGTAGGTCCATGTCGCGCGCTATTTTGGCAATGACTGGAGCTGCACCCGTTCCGGTACCCCCACCCATTCCTGCGGTTATGAACACCATTTTGGTATCCTCACCCAGCATTTGACGGATGTCTTCTTTGCTTTCTAAGGCTGCATTTTTTCCCACTTCGGGGCTGGCGCCTGCACCAAGACCTTCGGTGAGGCCAATGCCAATTTGCAACCTATTGGGAATAGGACTGCTTTTCAATGCCTGCGCATCGGTGTTACATACGATAAATTCCACATCCTTAATCCCTTGATTATACATGTGATTTACCGCGTTGCTTCCTCCGCCACCAACTCCAATCACCTTGATGATCGATTTGTGATGCTTTGGAAGTTCGAACATATAAGATTCTGCCATGATTATTATGTTTAAGTCCGAAGCCTGAAGTCCGAAGACTGAAGACAAAAGCGGACGCTTGTTATTTTATCTTATTTTTAAATGCTGTCTAGTACTCTCCGCCCTTATCCTGAAAATCATCCATCAACAAACCTTTTGTTTTATCGATGAGGCCTTTGAAGAAGTCTGAGCTTTTCTTTGCGCTCTTCATTGTCTTCTTTCCTGAGGCTACTTGATTTTCCATGTAGCGGTTTTCTCTTTCATCAATCGCTCTGAAGCCCGAAAGCACTAAACCAACAGTGGTTGCATACATTGGGCTTTTGATCGCTTCAACTTTGCTCTTCCCGAGGTGTTCGTTCGGGTAACCAATTCTGGCGTCCATGCCTGTCATGTATTCAAACAACTGCTTTACATAACCCAATTGTGAACCACCACCGGTAATCACAATTCCACCAGCCAACTTAGCGGCATAACCTGAAGTGATAATTTCTGCATGTACCAACTCAATGATTTCTTCCATTCTGGCCTCAATAATATTGGCAAGGTTACGGATCGAAATTTCTTTTGGCGGTCTATTTCTTAAGCCAGGAATCGAAACGATTTCATTTGGATTGGCCTCTTCTGCAATGGCTTTTCCGAATTTCGTTTTCAACAGTTCGGCTTGATTCTGCATTACTTTACAACCTTCCTTAATGTCGGAGGTGATGATATTACCACCAAAAGGAATGACTGCTGTGTGTCGGATAATATTATCGTGGAAGATCGCGATGTCGGTAGTACCACCACCAATATCTACGAGGCAAACGCCAGCCTCTTTTTCTTCATCACTCAATACAGACATGCTTGATGCCAATGGCTCCAAAATCAAATTTTCGATTTCTAAACCAGCCCTTCGCACGCACTTATTGATATTTCTAATGGCATTGGTTTGGGCAGTAATCACATGGAAATCTGCTTCAAGCTTAACACCCGACATACCAACAGGATCTTTAATTCCTTCTTCATAATCCACAATGTAATCTTGTGGCATTACGTGAATAATCTCACAGCCTGGAGGCATTACGATTTTGTGAATATCGTTTGCCAAGCGTGTTAAATCAGACACTGTAATTTCATCTTCAACTACATCGCGGGTGATACTTCCGTGGTGCACCGAACTCTTAATGTGTTGGCCTGCAATGCCCACATTTACCACATTGATTTCAATACCCGATTGCTCGCTTGCTTCGGCAATTGCCTTTTCAATTGCAATAACGGTTTTATCAATATTGGTCACTATACCACGGATAACCCCATCGGAAACGGCTTTACCCATCCCCAATACTTCGAGTTTTCCATACTCATTTTTTGTCCCCACAATCACACAGATTTTCGTGGTTCCAATGTCTAGTCCGACAACTATTTTATCTTCTTGCATGGCGTTGTTTGTATTTTATATTTCAGAGCTTATATGTTTGTAAACCTGTCACTTCTACATTCACTTTCGCTTTAAATTCCTTTCTTTTGATCACTCACAAATGAGTTGATCTTTGTATTCAACATTTACTCTACTGTAGGTATTCCAACCTTTTGTTGGCATAATTTCTTTGAAGAAAATCTCCAACCTTTTGAACTTCGACTTGAAGTTTTCAGCATACCCAAACTCAAGTTTCTGATCTCCCACTTGAGGAATCATTACTACTTTTCCGTTTTTTCCCACCACCAATTGAGCGATTTGCATGCTCCAAAACTTATCCATGTTGATGTATTCGATCAAGTCGTAAAGCTTATGGTCATATTCGTTTCCTTCAATGCTTGCGCGAGAAGTCAACTCATCCATGTATCTACCAGAAAGCACGATAACCCTTGCCGTGTATTTACTTGAAACTGGCAAAATATCACCCTCTTCTCCCAAATAGGCTTGCTTTCCGTTATCGGCAATAATCCTTGCCATTGGTTTATTCTGAATGGCTTTCACCACCAAATGACCATTTAAGTCTCTAAATACTTGAGCATCCTTCACGAAACTGTGTGATTCCACTCTTCGCTCTATTTCTTTCAAACTCACCCTTCCGTAAGCATCGCCCAAAACAGTATCTCCTTTGTTTTCGAAGATGAGCGACATTACATCCTCTTCATCGATAAAGAAATTTTCAAAGGTGTTTACGATGTCCACCTCGATGTCATCAAACCTGTAGCCGAGTTCTCTTTTATCGATAAAACTGATCATGGATAATAGAAGGACACATGCCCCCGTAATGCCTACGACCCTCCAAATTGTTTCCTTTGCTCTCATGACAATTCAGCTTTTATAGGTTCTACAAATTTATCAATATCGCCTGCGCCAATGGTTAGAAGCACCTCTGGTTGCCAAGCTTTGATTTGCTCAAGTAATGCTTCTTTGGCACAAACTATTTTCTTTTCAGCAGTCACTTTTTCTAGTAACATCTCTGAAGTAATTCCTTCAATCGGCTGTTCTCTGGCAGGATAGATGTCTAACAAAATCACCTCGTCAGCCAAGCTTAAGCTCTCCGAAAATTCTGGAGCGAAATCCCTTGTACGACTGAACAAATGCGGTTGAAAAACAGCCGTAATTCTTTTCTTCGGATAAAGGGCTCGAACCGACTTCAATAATGATTCGATCTCTACTGGATGATGTGCATAATCATCGATATACACCAAGTTTTCAGACTTGATAATGTATTCGAAACGCCTTTTTACTCCTTTATAAGAGCTCATGCCTTCTCGAATAGAATCATCATCGGCACCAAAATATTTGGTAACAGAAATGGCCGCCAAGGCATTTTCTACATTGTGATAACCAGGTACATTTAGACGGATATTCGGTATCGTTCTCTTGCTCGTTTTATAGTCGAAAACAAATGCTGCTTCCTCAATTCTTAAGTTTTCAGCTGTAATGTCAGCCGACTCCAAAGCATAGCTCGAATGATGGATTAAGTTTTTATCGCCTAAAATCTGGCTTCCCACTCCTTGCTTCGCGAAGAGTTTACCTTTCTTTTCAATTTTACTTACAAACAGTGCGAAAGACTCTTTCAAAGCGTCTTTATCACCGTATATATCCAAATGGTCTGCATCGATAGAAGTCACCACAGCCGCATCTGGACGAAGGGTTAAGAACGAACGATCAAATTCATCAGCTTCAATCACAGCGATAGAATTCGTTTCCTCATTCATCACCATGTTTGTACCGTAGTTGGTCGCAATTCCTCCCAAAAACCCAGTACAATCAATGCCTGCCGTTTTCATCAAGTGGACGATCATTGAACTGGTGGTAGTTTTACCATGCGTTCCAGCCACTGCCACACTAATCATGCTTTCGGTAATCAAACCCAACACTTGCGAGCGTTTCATAATGGTGAAACCTTCTGCCGTCAGCCAAGCCCACTCCTTATTGTCTTTTGGAATGGCTGGTGTATAGATTACCAAAGCATCCTCTTTTGAGCTTTTTATGTTATCGCTGATTTTTGCCGGGTCATCTTCAAAATGAACTGCAATACCTTCATTTTCCAACTGATGCGTTAAAGGCGTTGGTGTTTTATCGTAACCAGACACAGCTTTGCCGTTGTGCTTAAACCATCTGGCCAAAGCACTCATTCCGATCCCTCCGATCCCAAGAAAATATACGTTATGTACGTCTCTCAGCTTCACGCTATCAATTTTAAAATCTCGTCAACTATTTCGTTTGCAGCATTGGGTTTGGCCAATGCCTTTATTTTTTCACTCAACCTTTCTTGCTTTTCCTGATCGTTGATCAGCGCAATGGCTTCGTTTATTAATCTCTCTCTGGCTTCTACATCTTTTACCAAAATGGCGGCATCATTATCTACCAAAGCTTTCGCATTTTTGGTTTGATGATCTTCTGCCACATTGGGCGAAGGCACAAAAATTGTCGGCTTGGCTGCTATACTAAGTTCAGAAACAGACAAAGCGCCTGCTCTTGAGATTACCACGTCTGCTGCGGCATAAGCCAAATCCATTTCCTTCAAAAACTCAAAAAGAAGAATGCCTTTTGCATCTCCAGAAGCCTCAAGTTTCTGTTTCATTTCAGCATGGTAAAACATCCCACACTGCCATATCACTTGAATACCTTCTGCCTTTAATTTCTCTAAGCCCAGCACCATACTGTCATTAAGTGTTCTAGCACCAAGGCTTCCTCCTAAAATCAACAATACAGGCTTATCACTAAAGCCAAAATGCTTCAATGCGGCTTCCTTCTTCCCTGCTAAATCGACAATGTCTTTTCGTACAGGGTTTCCTGTAAAAGCAATCTTGTCGGCTGGAAAGAATTGTTCCATGCTAGGATATGCTACGCAGATCTTTTGCACCTTCTTCGCCAATAGTTTATTGGTAAGGCCTGCATACGAATTCTGCTCTTGAATAACAGCAGGAATTCCTTTCCGCAATGCCACCCTTAACAAAGGACCACTGGCATAACCCCCAACACCTACCACCGCATGTGGTCTAAATCTTCTAATAATCCCAGCACTTTTGCTGAGACTATTCACAAGCTTTACTGGGAAAAGAAGGTTGTCGAAAGTGAGTCTGCGCTGCAAACCACTGATCCAAAGACCGATGATTTTATAGCCAGCCTCTGGCACTTTCTGCATTTCCATTTTTCCTTCAGCCCCCACAAAAAGAATTTCAGCATCATCGAAACGCGCTTTAAAAGCATTGGCAATCGCAATGGCCGGATAAATATGCCCGCCTGTGCCGCCTCCGCTGATAATGATTCGATATGGTTGTTTCTTTTCTATGATTATGCTGTTTTAGCTGAATTTCTTAAATCACCTGTTATAGGCGAAAAAACTTCTTGTTCTCCACGGCTTACACTCAGAATAATTCCCAAGGAAAGCCCAGTGAATAGTAGTGAGGTTCCCCCCATACTAATTAATGGTAATGTTTGACCTGTTACAGGGCCTAAACCCACCACAACACCAATATTTACCAAGGCCTGAATTACAATGGCAAAGCTAAGCCCTGCCGAAAGCAGTCCTCCAAATGCCCTGTCACTGTTGGCCATTACTCGCATTCCACGATAGAGCAGCACTAAATAGAGGAACAAAACGAACACTCCTCCAATCATTCCATATTCTTCGATAATGATGGCATACACAAAATCTGAATAAGGATATGGAAGGAAATTTCTTTGATCACTTTTACCCGGCCCTTTCCCTATTACTCCGCCTGTGGCGATAGCGATATAAGATTGTTGTGCCTGATAAGGAACTTCTTCTTGACTTATAAAGTCGGTCACCCTGCTAATTGCAGTTCCGCCACGCTGACCAAAACTCATAGCTAGTACGCCAACGAAAGCGCCAACAACCATTAGCATAGCTAAATATTTTGTCGGCACACGACCGATAAATAAGAGCAGCATACAAGTAAGAAACAGCAAAATTGCTGTCGAAATATTGGTCATTGCTATGAGGCCACAAATGGCACCACACCAAGCCAACATTGGTATTAGTGATTCCTTGATATTGGCAATGTTCTGCTGCCTTTTGGCCAACATACTTGCCAAACCTGCGA
>CAXBPM010000128.1:0-8079 GCA_963977345.1 uncultured Roseivirga sp. | reverse complement strand
GGTTTTGAATTGGAAGAAGGGCAATTGGTAGATGCACAGCTCAGAATGATTTTCGCCTGCTGTCACCCTTCAATGAAACTTCAGGAGCAATTAATGCTGAGCCTAAAACTGCTTTGCGGACTAAGTGTAAAGGAAATCGCTAGGGCACTTTTGAAGAAAGAGGACGCGGCTAAAAAAGCCATTACCAGAGCAAAACAGAAGTTTAAGACAGAAGTGGGCGAGCTGTCTGTTCCAGAAGGATCAGCCATTAATGAGAGGCTTGAGGTAGTCCTTCAAGTAATTTACCTCTTGTTTAATGAAGGCTATAAAGCCACAGAGGGCGATGAATTGATTCGTCATGAACTTTGTGAGGAAGCCATTCGGTTGGCTTTTATTCTAACCAATGCTAAAGACTGCTATACCAGTGAACTGAATGCATTGATTGCCATGATGCTTTTTAAGGCGGCACGTTTCCCTGCAAGAACTGGAAAGGACGGTTCCTTGGTGACGCTGGAGCATCAGGACAGAAGTCTCTACAGAGAAGATTATATTCAATGGGCTTGGAGATTTATGCAGGAGTCTAGCAAAACAGGAAATACATCTGTATATCAATTGGAGGCGGCCATTGCAAGCTATTATACCGTGGCTGCCAGCTATGAAAAGACCAATTGGAAAGTGATTTTTCAACTTTATGATGGGTTAATGAAATTGAAGCCATCGCCCGTAGTGAAAATGAGCCGAGTATTTGTGATGAGTAAAGTGCTTGGCGCTCAAAAAGCATTGGAGGCCATGGCTGAAATTGAAGGAGAGTCATCTGAAGTGCAATCTTTTCAAGCCTTAAAGGCCGAATTGTATGCCGAACTGGAAGACTATAAAAACGCAACCATTCATTTGAATAAAGCCATTTCACAGGCGCAGAATATTACAGAGAAGAGATTTTTAGAGGCCAAGTTACTTCATTGGAAAACTACTAAACCTGTTTAGAAATGTCTCCACTATTAAAAACAGTTTTGCGGTTTGGCTTGATTATTTTGGCTTTGCTAATTCTATTTCAGTTAACAAACGCTTCCCTTTTCATTCCTTCAATCTCTTCCGATTTTGTAATTGGAATAGCGGCTATCATCCTCATGGCTTTAGGGGTTTATTTGGGTAGGGGAATAAAAAAGGAGAGAATAGTGGAGGTGAAACCTTCCTCAGTGATTGATGAGAAAAGGATTCTTAGTCTCGGCATTAGTCCCAGAGAATTGGAAGTCTTGCAGTTGATTTCAGAAGGCTTATCTAATCAAGAAATTGGAGAAAAGCTTTTTATCTCTGAAAGCACTATCAAAACTCATATTTCTAACCTCTTTGTAAAGTTGGATGTGAAACGCAGAACCCAAGCCGTGATTCGAGGGAAAGAGTGGCGTATTATCGCTTAACCTACTTGGTTATTTGACAGGTTACTTTGTTCTAAATTAGAGATTCCAGTCTAGTACTAAAGTCGGAATATGTATTTTGGTACTAAAGTATGAATAGGTTCTAGCCATTCTGAGCTTGATTTGAGTGTACTAAAATCATAACCATGAAAAATATTGTAGTTCGTTACGGAGTTATTGCTGGTCTAATTGTGGTAGGAATTCCTTTGCTTTCGGGGCTGATCATCGGCTTTGGGATGGATAGTTTTGCCATGGGCGAAATAATTGGATACACTTCAATGATAGTGGCCATGACCACCGTCTATTTCGCAATGCGCCATTACCGAGATCAAATCAATAAAGGGATGCTTAGTTTTGGTTTAGGTCTAAAAATTGGGTCATTAGTTTCTGTTTTGGCTGGAATTGCCTTCGCTATTTATAATGTATTTTTCGTAACGTTCATTATGCCCGACTTCAATGAGCAGTATTTCGCTTATGCTGAAGGTTTAGAAATAGGAACTCCGGAATTTGAAGCGAAGTTCACAGCCATGATGGAAGCCAATGGTTTTATGTTTAGTGTATTGGGAGGTACCCTCCTGATGTTCGCCACTGTATTCTTAATTGGTTTCATCATGAGCCTTATTTCGTCACTTATACTTCAACGCAAACAAGTAATGGCGGTGTAATTGCAATTATGAATGTTTGTTTACCTTAGCATTAAACTGCTTTGGTATCAATTTTGACAAGGCAGTGTTGATTAAAATTTAACCCCTATGCGTTTCTTATTGCTGTCTATTCTTTTTTTTGGCCTGTTTCCGTTTGTAGGTTTAAATGCTCAAAGCCCGAGTTATATCAAAGAAATTCAGGAGTACCGAAAAGAGCAAAACGAAGAGTTTTTGAATCCTGATAAATCTCCTTTGACCGCTAATGAGCGAAAAGAATTTAAAGGTCACGACTTCTTTGCTATTGATGAAGCCTATCGGGTAGTTGCAAAGTTTGAACCTACTCCAGATTCAAAGCCATTCCCCCTCAATACGAGCAAGGGAACAACCCAGTTATATAAACGTATTGGTATCCTTCATTTCGATTTAAAAGGCAAACCTTATACTTTGGAGGCTTACCTCCGAATTCAAAGCTTCACCATTCCTGGTCAAAAGACCTACGTGTTTCTGCCCTTAGTAGATGCTACTACGGGTGAGAGTACTTATGGTGCGGGTCGTTATTTACATTATGAGGGTATTCCTGAAGGAACAGCGTGGGTCATCGACTTCAATAAGCTCTATAATCCTTCTTGCGCTTATAGCGACAAGTATGAATGTCCGATGGTGCCAGAACCAAACCATTTATCCATACCTGTTGAGGCGGGGGTAAAAGGCCCTGACTACTAAAGCCGCCATCTATTGGTCGTAATAAGTGCGATTCCATTAAATTCTAAATTACTATTTCATGAAAACCAACGATCCTCAGATCAATTGGCTAAGTGAGAATTTTTGTCAAGCATGTTTTTAATGTCTTTCAAGTAATTGGAGTAGGAATTAGCGTTTTTTTTACCTATATTAAGAGTCTTAGATCGCAAGTTATCCCATCATGTTTTTCGCAATTTTATCGCTTTGCGGTATCGTGTGGCGATTACTTCAGATTCAAGATTAGTATACACCTTCTTCCCTTTAACGTTTCTCATCTGCTGAGAGGAAAGTCTAAATAGACCAATTTTCAGAAGTGAAAAAATTAAGACAAATCGTGTGACTTGTTAGCTATTCCTATGTCTTATTCAATATTGACTTTTAAAATAAATGATTGCTGAAAAAACTAAATCCCAAGAACTCCTTGAAAGGAGGAAGAAAATTGTCGCCAACGGGGTTGGCGTATTCAATACTGCTACTGTTAGCCATGCCAAAGGAGCGATAATTACTGATGAAGACGGTCGTGAACTGATCGATTTTGCGGGAGGAATTGGGGTGGTTAATGCAGGGCATTGCCCTGAGCCTGTTGTTGAGGCAATCAAAGCTCAGGCAGAAAAGTATTTGCATACCAGTTTCAATGTGGTGACTTATGAGCCCTACATAGAGTTGTGTGAGCAGATTGCTGAAATTTTACCTCATGGTGATCATACCAAGGTAATGTTGATCAGTACAGGAGCAGAGGCTGTAGAAAACGCAGTGAAGATTGCGAGACAAGCCACAGGGAAGCAAGGTATACTTTGCTTTACGGATGCTTATCATGGAAGAACCATGATGGCGATGACCCTGACAAGTAAGATTACTTATAAAGTAGGCTGTGGACCATTCAGTCCTGAAGTGTACAGAATACCTTTCCCGAATTTCTACCATTTAGGGAATGGAAGAACCGAAGAAGAGTTTGTTGAGGAGCACCTCTCTTTGTTGCATGATAGTGCGAAGAACATAGTTGATCCAGATAACCTAGCGGCCATTATTTTAGAGCCAATCCAAGGTGAAGGTGGTTTCAATCCAGTACCGAAAGCTTATCTACAAGGTCTTCGTGATTACTGTGACGAACACAACATCATGTTGATTATAGATGAAGTTCAAAGTGGTTTTTGTAGAACGGGTCATTGGGCGGCATGGCAACATTATGGTGTTCAACCAGACTTGAGCACATATGCCAAATCATTAGGCTCTGGCTTGCCAATCGCAGCCGTTGTTGGTCGTGCCGAAGTAATGGATGCTGCGGCTCCTGGGAGTATCGGAGGAACTTATATCGGTAGCCCTGTTTGTTGCGCTGCAGCTTTGGCTACTATCAAATACATGAAGGAAATCAACCTTAATGCGAAGGCTCTTCATATTGCTGAAGTGATTAATAAAAGGATGGGAGATTTCATGAAGGAATGCCCAGCCATTGGAGATATTCGAGGAGTAGGTGCAATGCAAGGAATCGAATTTGTAGAGCAAGGCGACCCAAATATGCCAGATGCTGAGCTTTGTGCTAGAATAGTGAAGGGATGTGCCAAGAAAGGCTTGATCCTTTTGAGTGCAGGGACTTATAAAAACGTCATCCGAATTCTATCTCCATTAGTGATTACTGACGAGCAGCTGAATGCTGGCCTCGATATACTAATAGAAGAAATAAAAATTCAAATCAATAATTAAGAGTACATGAAGCCATTTACTATTGCGGGGATACAAATGAAGGTATCCGCAACCCATTCCAATTTGGAAATGATGAAGTTGAAGTTGGATATCACTATGAATGTGTATCCAGCTGTGGATCTTGTTCTTTTTAGCGAATTATGTGGCTACGGCCCACTCACTTATTATGCTCAAGAATTGCCTGGCCATTTCGAAACTGAAATGAAAGCCATGGCGAAAAAGCATAAAATCTGGCTCGTTCCAGGTTCTATTTTCGAGAAGTCGGGTGATAAAATTTACAATACAGCCTTGGTGATTAATCCACAAGGAGAGGTTGTTGCTAGATACAGAAAAATGTTCCCTTTCTACCCTTACGAAGTAGGTGTGACGCCAGGAGACCAGTTCTGTATTTTCGATATCCCGAATGTGGGTCGTTTCGGAGTTTCTATTTGTTACGACATGTGGTTCCCTGAAACGGTAAGAACACTAGCGGTAATGGGGGCCGAAGTAATACTTCACCCAACCTTAACAGGTACTATGGACAGAGACATTGAGCATTCAATTGCTCAAACCATGGCAGCTGTAAATCAGTGCTATTTCTTCGATATAAATGGATTGGATTCTGGAGGTATAGGCCGTTCTACGGTGTGTGGTCCTGATGGTCGAATAATGTATCAAGCAGGCAGTACCGAGGAAATTATCCCTATTGAAATTGATATGGAGCGAGTTCAGCGAAGCAGAGAGCTGGGGGTAATGCGCTTAGGTCAGCCGCTGAAAAGTTTCAGAGATCATATGGGTGATTTTAGCATCTATAATTCAAACAAGAAACATGAATACCTAGAATCTTTAGGGCCTTTAATTAAACCTCAAAAACCAGAACAACTCGCTGAATTGAAGCAAAAGGAAAGCTTGATTCAGTTGCCAGTGAATTTGGTAGAGTAAATAACAACACTAAACTTTAAATAAAAGCTATGGGAAATCTTATGTCAAGACCAATCAAGAAAAAGCCTAAACAACCTATTCTCAACTGGTTCGAAATTCCCGTGCTGGATTTAAAGAGAGCGGCAGCTTTTTTTAACCATGTTTATGGTGTTGAATTGGAAATTATTGGAACCGCAGAATATGCTATGGCTATGCTGCCCACAGAATCAGGAGTGGGTGGCGCTTTAGTCATGGGGCAAGGTTGTATTCCCAGTGAAACGGGAGTATTGATTTATCTAAATGCCATTGATGACATGGAAGTCATGCTTGAACGAATTGAACAAGCTGGTGGAAGGGTTATTATGAGGAAAACCATGATTAGTGATGATTCTGGATACTTTTCACTTTTCATTGATTCTGAAGGAAACAAATTGGCCTTACACTCTAACATTTAATCGTGCCGAAAAAAAAGAACTATACGTCCGCTCCATTTTATAATATAGGTCAGTTAAGAGTTACCTATTGGAATTACCTCAAGAACCAAACCTCTGAATTGGCACGTTGTCATAGGGATTCCAAAAATGAAAGTGCCATCACCGATAGTGTGAAAATACTGCTTAAAGAACTTGGCGAGGTAGAGGCTTTCTTTGCCTTCCCAGGTAAAAAACTTGTTGAGCAATATAAGTTGGCCCTGAGTAGAAAAGAACATACTGCTTTGGCCAATAATGTAGCAGAAACCACTCGGAAATTGGTGAGTGACAGTTATCGCAGCAATCCGGACTTCATCAATCTGGGTGATGAGAAAAGCATGAAGGAGGTGGAGCAGAGGGAAGAAGCTGACCATGTTCAACAGAATTATTTTGAAGTGCTTTTTGTGGAAGATATGTCTGAAGCAGATGAGATCGCCCTTCATCAAAAAGCAGCGGAACTCTCTCAAAAAAGTGACACATTCACCTATCGTTTTGTAGTGCAGCGTTCGTTTCAAGACGCACTGATTACCTTACTTTTCAACTACAACATTCAAGCAGTTGTAGTCCGGTATGCCCCGCCTTACTATTCAAAAGGAATTTCGGCCATTATTAAGCCTTACGTTCAAAACGTTATTAAACTTGACCTGTCGGGAAGAAAAGAGGTAGAATTAGGGCCTATTTTGGGCAAGCTTGCAAGGCAATATAGACCGGAATTAGATACCTATTATGTTACGGATACGGCATTAAGGGACCTTAAAGACAGTACCATAAAGACCTTTAAAAGAATCTTCTATCGAAAAGAGGATTTACTGGAAATACATTTGAGCATCATGATGGGCATTAGAGATCGCTATCAAACGCCATTCTTTACCGCCTTAAAGGAATACAGCCAAAAGCCTACTGGGGTTTTTCATGCCATGCCTATTTCTCGGGGGAACTCGGTTTTTAAATCTCGTTGGATTCAAGACTTCGGTGATTTTTATGGAAACAATATGTTTTTGGCAGAAACATCAGCGACTACTGGTGGTTTGGATTCCCTTTTACAACCTACTGGACCTCTGAAAAAGGCCCAGAAAATGGCAAGCGCGGCCTATGGTTCTAAACAGACATTTTTCGTAACAAACGGTACTTCTACGGCCAATAAAATTGTAATGCAGGCACTTGTTCAACCGGGTGATGTGGTATTGGTGGATAGAGATTGTCATAAATCGCATCATTATGGCCTTGTGCTTTCTGGTGCGCTTCCAGTATACTTAGATTCTTACCCCATCCAAAAATATTCAATGTATGGGGCGGTACCGCTGGAGCAAATCAAAAGAAGGCTGTTACAGCTAAAGGCTGCCGGAAGATTGGAAAAAGCGAAAATGCTTTTGTTGACCAACTGCTCTTTTGACGGACTAGTTTACAACGTACAAAGGGTAATGGAAGAAGTATTGGCCATTAAACCCGACATGATTTTTCTCTGGGATGAGGCATGGTTTGCCTTTGCAGGCTTTACCTATACCTATAAGCAGAGAACAGGAATGTTTTCGGCTAGAAAATTGGCTGGTAAATATCAAAGTAGCAGCTATAGAAAGGAATACGAGGAGCATATAAAGAACCTTCCAGAAGGTGAATTGCCATTATTGCCAGACCCTGACAAGGTGAGAATTAGAGTATATGCAACGCAAAGCACGCATAAAACCCTGAGTAGTTTCAGACAAGGATCAATGATCCATATCTGGGATGAGGATTTTAGAAGAAAGAGCGAAAGCACATTCTTGGAAGCTTATATGACCCATACTTCTACTTCACCTAATTACCAGATGTTAGCCTCCTTGGATGCGGGAAGAAGACAAGTGCAGTTCGAAGGTTTTGAACTGGTTGAAAAAAGTGTGGAATTGGCAATGGTGCTTAGGGCTAAAATCAATGATAACCCTATGCTGAATAAATACTTCGATGTGTTGACAGTACGCGACTTTATTCCTGACAAATACCGACAAACAGGCCTTACTGAATATTATTGTAGAGAGGCAGGTTGGAACAGAATGGAATTACCGTGGGAACGAGATGAATTCGTGCTCGACCCTACAAAGATCACGCTTCATATTGGAAGAACTGGCGTTGATGGAGATACTTTCAAGAATAAATACTTGATGGATAAGTTCAATATTCAGATCAATAAAACATCGAGGAATACCGTCCTTTTTATGACCAATATTGGTACTACAAGGGGAAGTGTTACTTATT
>CAXBPM010000127.1:0-8082 GCA_963977345.1 uncultured Roseivirga sp. | reverse complement strand
TTTTGGGATTTACTTTAGCGAAAGCATACACATTGTAATTGTTCCAAACATTGAGTGAGGCTTCATCACCACCAAAAAGGAGTAAAAGGCGGGTCATGTAAGTGGCTTCGGCAAAGGTAGAGTTGTTAGGCAGATCTTTATAAACCCCTTTGACCAATAAATCTACTCCACCATCAAGCTTTACGAACTGATCCATCGGGTTTTCGTCTCCAAAGAGTTTCTTGGCAAGGGTTTCAGATAGAATGATAGATTTTAGTTCTGAAAGGGCATCCTGATTTCCATAAAGCATTTCTAAGCCGAGTAATTTGGGAGCTGCTGATTGTGTGAAAAACCCATTCTCTGTGAATTTTTTATCTTGATTAGAGAGCACCCTGCTTTGGGTTCTGGCCCGCATCATTGTGATTTGTTCAATTTGATCTCCAAATTTTTCTTGGAGCAAAGTGACCGCGCCTGTGGGAAGAAAAGGATTGGTATTGGTTTCTCCGGCCCTAGTATCATGACGCATTAGCTGCACGATACTCTCATAATTACTGTGATTTTTATTGAAACTGAGTTCATCATTTACCCATAAGGCAATAAGCATGGCGACCACCATTCCTATGGCCAAGCCTCCAATATTGATAATGGAATAACCTTTGTCTTTTAGTAGATGTCTGATACTGACTTTAAAATTGTGCTTAATCATGGCGTTGTTATTTAAGTGTTTTGACCTGAAAAATTTAAAAGCAAAGGGACGTAAGTACTGGATGACCTGATACCAATAGTTGCGTTTGGCTTTGCGTGTAGAGTGTTGATTTAATGTTGAATAGAATTTTTCGTCCAAATCACCCAATACTTCTTCTGCCAGTTCATCTTTCAAGAACCAAAGGAGTAGCTTTTCTGCTAGGCGAGGAGGGGTGATGTGGTTTTTTAACTTTGACATTACTCCGACCTCAGCTTAGAAGCTGGGTTTACCAATGCAGCTTTAACCGACTCGAAGCTTATGGTGGCAACAGCAATTGTTAATGCGGCCAAGGAAGCGAGTGCGAAAACCGGCCAGTTAAGTTCAATGTGGTTACCAACATTGCTGAGCAAATCGTTGATTAAGTACCAACTTGTGGGAATTGCAATGATAATGGCTATCACCACCAATTTGATAAAATCACTGGCCAAGAGCGAAAACAGCCTTGGAACACTTGCACCGAGTACTTTTCGAACACAAATCTCTTTGCTACGCTGCTCAATGGTATAGGCTGAGAGAGCAAATAGGCCAAGACAAGCCACAATAATGGAGAGGGTAGAGAAAATAAGGAAGATAGTTTTGACCCTGACTAACTCACTATACATTTGCTGAAAACGTTGGTCCATAAACGTATATCGGATAGGCTGGTTCGGTTGAAACTCTTCCCAGAAGGAAGTTACGCCTGCCATGGCCGCTTGCATGTTTTCGAGCTTAATTTTCAGCGAAAGGGTTGACTTGCCTTTTCCTTTCACCATGGCCAAAGGTCTTATGACATCTCCTGCAAGTGATTCAAAGTAGAAGTCTTTTACCACACCAATAATCGTGTATTTACCATCAAACATATCGATGATTTGAGTGCCTAAAGGATTCTCTAGACCAAATTGCTTGGCCATGCTTTCATTAATTAGAATGGCATTGTCGTCTGAGGTATTATTCTCGAAATCTCGACCTAAAGCAATCTCCATGCTCATCGTCTGGATATAATCCTTGTCTACAATCCATCTAGCAGCTTCAAAACCACTATCAACTTGACGTCTATCTTCAATCCAAAAAGCGAAATTGGTAATGGAGCCACCTGCGACAGGTAAGTAGTCTCCATAAGAAGCACTTTCTACGGAAGCGAGCCTTAGTACTTCTCCTTTGACCACATCTCTTTCCTCTTCTGAAAATGAGTTCATACCCAGAATATTCACCACTTGGTCTTTATCATAGCCCAATGATTTGTTCATATAGTGATTGAACTGTTGATGGGCTACCAAAGCACCAATAATAAGAATGACCGTAGCCGTGAATTGAAAAACTACCATGCTGTTTCTAAGCATGGAAGACTTTGTGCCCTTAATGCTTCCTCTTAACGCTTGAATAGGGCTGAACTTTGATAAGTAAAAGGCAGGGTAGAGGCCAGATAAGATTCCTATAATTATGGAACCCACTAAAAGAGTTGGGATAAACCATATCGTTGTCCACGGCATTACCAATGATTTTTCTGCCAGCTGATTGAAAAAGGGGAGTGAGACCCAAGCGACTACTGTACCCAGCATAACTGCCAGAAAGCAGAAAAAGATGGATTCTAATAAAAACTGTTGAACGAGGCTTGACCTTACCGACCCAACTACTTTTCGTAAACCGACTTCTTTGGCCTTTTTAATAGACTTGGCTGTGGATAGATTAATGAAGTTCAGTGTGGCGATAATGAGAATGATACCCGCAATAATGCTGAAAATCCAAAGTGTTTCTATCGAGCCATGGCTTACATTATCACCTACTCTCTCGGGGTTAAGATGGATGTTGCTTACAGGCTGTAAATAGTAAGATTGATGCTGCTGAAGGTCTTCTAAATCAGAGCTGCCCGCTTCTTCTAGCTTATCCATTACATAGGTGTCTCTTATGGCCACCATTTTTTGTTCTACACCCGTTTTCGAAGCGCCTGATATTAACTTGACATAGAAATCATAATTGGTACAACACCAGCCTGACGAACCTGGCCCCGATGTTCTCCCCAACAAAGTCATGATGAAGTCACCCTGTAAATGAGAGTTCGAAGGGAAATCTTCAAACACCCCAGTGATGGTATAGGTAGTTTCGTTGTCATCGTTAAGGATGATCTGCTTGCCCAATGGGTTTTGGTTTGGGAAATACTTATCCGCTTTTTGTTTACTCATTACAAGGCTCATCGGAGTAGCGAGCGCTGTTTTTTGATTCCCATAAACCATCGGGATTTCTAAGATCTCGAGCAGCTCAGGGTCGGAATAGAAAAAACCATCTTCAAAGTAGGTAACAGGCGACTCTACTTTGCGCAAGTTGTTTTCTCCAACATTGCCCCACTTCCAAAGTACTACTTTACTTACGTGCTCTATTTCTGGCAAGTTGTCTTCCAAAACAGGCTTTAATGGTCCTTGAAGGTTAGTCCAAAGTTCTGAGTATTGGTTGCTTTGGTAGTTGTTGGCAATTCTGAAAATACGATCTCCGTCTTTATACTGCTTATCGTAGCTAGACTCTTGATTAACAAATAGTGAAATTAGAATACAAGCCGCTATACCTACAGCGAAACCACCGATTTTGATAAATGAAAAGACTTTGTCTCTTATTAAACCCCGCCAAGAGGTTTTGATATAGTGCTTAATCATTGTGTTGTTGTTAAATGAGTTTTTGTTTTTGAAGAATTTAAAAGCAAAGGGGCGTAAGTACTGGATGACCTGATACCAGTAATTGCGTTTGGCTTTGCGTATTGAATATTGATTTAATGTTGAATAGAATTTTTCGTCCAAATCACCCAAAACTTCTTCTGCCAGTTCATCTTTGATGAACCAGGTCAGTAGCTTTTCAGCCAATCGGGGCGGGGTGATATGGTTCTTCTTGTTTTTCATGAAAATGAATCGTCATTGCGAGAAACAAACTTCGCGATAGCAGAAGGTTGTGACGAAGCAATCTGTCTGTTAAGAAACGCAAGTGTAGAGAACAGACGGATTGCCACGTTATAAAGCCTTGTTAACACAGGCTTTATTCCTCGCAATGACGGTCTGGAGTGTAAGGAGCTCAAAAATTAAACTTCAGGTTGCCGGCAAAGGCTGGAAATTGATTCCATAAAGCAATTTTAAAGTCTCTTGAATCTTGCAGCGTTCTCTGACCAGAAGCTGTTATGGTGTAAATTCTTTTTCTCCGTCCACCGCGTTCAGCAGTAGATTCACCCATTTCTGATTCCAAAAAACCTTTCTCCGTTAAGCGGTTTAAGGTAGAGTGTACCGCGCCAATTGAAACGGCCCTGCTGGTTTGCGATTCAAACTCATCGGCTATTTTAAAGGCATAAGCTTCTTTATCTAAAATGCCAACCAAGAGCAGAAGTGTTTCTTCAAAGTCTCCTAAGCGTGTTTCTTTCATATCATACTAGATTGTAGAACAAACATAAAGAAGTTTTTTTAATATGTTCTACTTTTTAGTAAGTAATATTAAGTACCTGATGATTTATCGTTAAGTCAGCCAGATTTTACAATTTTCAATAAAAGTAATCGACTAACTTGTCCTTCATAAATGGTTGTGAATGGATAAGGGAAATCAGGGACATACCTCTGCGCTTTATGTTTGGAACGGGATCAGCATGTTTTGGGGCACTTCGTTTCATACGGACCCGCACTTGCACAATACACTTCAATTGGTTTTTGATATTGATAAGTCATTCAAGTTAAAGGATGCTAAGAGCGATTGGACAACTTATACTTCTGCCATTATTAATGACAGCCATTTGCACCAACTGGACAGCAGGGGTAGTATTCAGCTTTTTATTTATATAGACAAAGACAGCCGTTTGGCGAAAGCCCTTGTTGCCAAATATCTTTCAGATTGCCATATGGCAGACTTATTAGGCACGGGTATTAAAAAATTGGGAAGAGACTTTTTTAAGAAGCTACTGGTGAAAAATGGCTGTAGAGAACTTTTCAAAGGCTGTCAAATTATTCTCAACCACCTGATTGGAATTGAGCCTCAACCACCAATAGACAATAGAGTGCAAATGGCCATTGATTTTATAGTGGAAAAACCCGTTCGGCAATTTAAGGTTGGTGCAATTGCCGATCATGTCTGCCTTTCTGAAAGTAGGTTAAGGCATCTTTTCAAAAAACAGGTGGGGCAGCCAATTCAGAATTTTATTCTTTGGATGAAGGTTGTGGATTCTTTGAATCTGGTTTTAAAAGGTAAAGAACTGGCCGATGTGGTAATAGAAACGGGTTTTTGGGATGGTTCACATATGAATAAGTCTTACAAAGGGTTATTGGGAATCACTCCAGGTAGTATTAAAGAATATGAGAAGGAGTTTAAAATAATTGCCTGTGCAGGTATGAATTTACAAGCCTTGAGTACCAAGATATGGGACAAATGGGAGGACAATGAACCCAAGGAGATAATTGAAATTTGATATGACCAATTTAAAAATGATATTCACTTTCATAGCTTTAGGTTTACTGGTTTCATGCCAGCCTGGTTTTGATAATGATAAAGTCAAAACCGAAATAGAAGACCGTTTCGAAGCTTTTGTGACAGATATGAATACGTTGTCTGTAGAAGAACTCAGGGATTTTTACTCCGATGACGCCCGCTTTTACTGGGTAGAGGATGGGCAAATTCAGTACAGCAATAAACAGGTGCTTTTTCAGTCATTGACAGGTCTACTACAATCATTAAAGTCAAGTAATATGAAAATGTTAAAGTTGAAAGTTGAAGTTCTGGATGCTGAGTCGGCCATACTCTATGCTGAATATGAGCAAGCCATGGCACTAAAGTCGGGCTTCACTTTCGATATCAATGGTGCTATGACAGTACTCCTACAAAAGGAAGAGGGTGTTTGGCGGTTTTTGACAGGTCACAGTTCATCAAAAAAACAGAGAGGGGGTTAATATGGATAATAAATTATCACACTTTGCAATTTTCACCGAAGATATGGAGCGTGCAAAAACGTTTTATGCTGGAGTTTTTAACTGGGGTTTCAATAGCTATGGGCCGACTGATTTTGCACAAATCAGTTTGAATGGGGGCACTGATGGTCAATTGATAGGGGCTTTACAAGACCGAAAATACCAAATTACAGATGAAAAAGTAGTAGGCTTTGAGTGTAGTATTTCCGTAGAAAATGTGGATGAAATAGTCAGGCGTGTCGTTAAGGAAGGAGGTGAAATATTAATGCCTAAGGCAGAAATACCACATGTAGGTTGGTTAATTAAGTTTCGGGATACTGAGGGTAATATCGTTTGTGCTATGCAGTATCAAGAGCATATCCGCAAGGCTATGGCAGGCTAAATTCTGGTCTAATCAAGGGGGGGAAGTCATTTCTGACAACCTGAATTTAAAAATGAAAACAAGGTCTGTTTATGATTGCATTGCAATGGCTTCGGGTCTCATTAAAAATAAAATCAATGAAATTCTACATTAATGTAATGGTACCCAGCTCGTCTTGCTATTATCCCGACTCGGTAACCAAAAACACTTTTTGAGGTAAGTACTGTTGTCAATTGGCTAATTAGTTATTAGTTTTACTAATGGGTAAGAAATAAAATTAATGGAAAGAAGATACTATTTAGGGGAGTTCGAGGAAATGGTACTACTGGTGGTAGTGGTACAACATGGAGAAGCTTATGGGCTATCCATTACCAGTGTGATTGAAGAGGATCTGAAACGGAGTGTCAACATGAGTTCCGTGCATACGGCCTTGTACCGCTTGGAAGAAAAGGGCTATGTAAAGTCTGAAATGGGTGGAGCTACTGGAAAAAGGGGAGGGAGGCGCAAGCGCATTTTTCTTATTACCGCCACTGGCAAAGCAGCGCTTATGGAAGCCAAACAAACACGTCAGTACCTGTGGGGTCAAATCCCTAGCCACTTATTTGAAATCGGAGGTGTGTGATGGATCCATACTTACCCAAACCACCCAAATTGGCCGAAAGGTTTTTTAGATTCTACTGCAGTGACGATTTGCGGGAAGAAATCGAGGGTGATTTGCTGGAAAGATTTTACGATCACTATGAAAGCTATGGACTGTCCGTAGCCAAACGAAAATATTGGTTTAATGTATTCAAGTTTTTCAACTGGCATACATTGAAAAGGAAAAGGTCATCTCCTCGCTATAACGGGGTTCAAAACAACATCGCTATGTTAAAAAACTACTTCAAAATCGCATTTAGAAATGCACTGAAACACAAGGCATATACCGCCATCAACCTTTCTGGTCTAGTGGTTGGGCTTACCAGCTTCATTCTTATCATTGCTTATGTGCAACATCAATTAAGCTTTGATAATTTCCATGAAAATATTAGCCGAATTTACCGTGTTACGGATGGCGAAAATGCCATAACGCCCAATATTGTGGCTCCTTTGATGGAGCGATCTTTTCCTGACGAAATTGAGGAAACTAGCCGTACCATTATTATGGGAAGCCAGATTTTCAATTACAATGCCAAGCCATTTACGGCCAATGTATTCTATGCCGATCAGGGCTTTTTCCAAATTTTCACATTTCCTTTTTTAGAAGGGAATGCCGAGACCGCCTTGGAAGCTAAAAATAGCATAGTGGTGACACGGCAAGCAGCCCTCAAGTACTTTGGTAAGGAGGATGTAATGGGTGAATCTGTAGTACTAGCGGGGCGTACTTGCAGCATTACAGGAATTCTGGCCGATTTGCCGAATAACTCCATGCTTGACTTTGAAATTATGGCACCATTACACGATTTGTCATGGGCCGTACGCGAAACATGGTCTAACAGAAGCTACCACACTTTTGTAATGTTGAAGGACTTTGTGGATGTGAAACAGTTTGAAGCCAAGGCAGAGACCACCTTGAATGAAAGCGTTACTGAGGCCTTTGGTGAAGGCAATGAATCGAGCATATTCTTACAACCTTTTAAAAATATCTACCTACAATCCGACTTCCATCTGAACTACGAAATTGGCAATACCAGTAGTATGGAATATGTCTATATTTTCATGGCGATCGCGATTTTGATTTTGGTGATTGCTGGCATCAACTATGTAAACTTGGCTACTTCACGATCTATAGAAAGGGCCAAGGAAGTTGGAGTGCGAAAAGTAGTGGGTGCCAAAAGGAATCAGCTCGTCAATCAGTTTTTAGGGGAATCCATCCTGTTCGTTTTTGCCTCACTTATTGTCTCTTATGGACTTGCATTGGCATTGCTTCCTAACTTTGAGCAATTGTCTGGTATGAAGATCGACCAGGCCTTTTTCTATCAGGCGCCTTTTTTACTGATGTTGACTGGGATCGCTACTGTGGTGAGCTTGTTAGCAGGAATTTACCCAGCACTCTTGCTTTCGGGTTTTAAACCTGTATCGGTATTGAAGGGTAAGTTCAGCAGTTCTTCGAAAGG
>CAXBPM010000126.1:0-8091 GCA_963977345.1 uncultured Roseivirga sp. | reverse complement strand
AATGGTGCTAAACCGTGCTTTTGAAGCAGACTTAGTGTATCATGTTTTTTGCCGTTCTCCATTACTTCGCCTAAACCAATTAATGGAAGAAAAAGGTGAGACAATGGGGCCAAATCACCAGAGGCACCCACCGAACCTTGGCAGGGAACTACAGGAATAATGTCATTATCGATATGCCATTTGATGCGATCCAAAGTCGTTTCGGCAATACCAGAATAACCTTGCGATAAGGAGTTCATTTTCAGAATCAACATCAGTTTCGAGATGTCATCAGGAACTGAGTCACCCACTCCAACACTGTGACTTTTGAGTATATTCTCCTGCAGAAGCCTCGTTTTCTCTTCGGAAATAAGGGTGGTGCACAAAGGACCAAAGCCAGTATTAATTCCATATACGGCCTTTCCCCTTGCAACAATTTCTTCTACCGTTTGCTGGCTCTTCACCACTTTGGCCCGAGTTGCTGCACTCAAGTCTCCAGCCATTTCTCCGGCACAGATCGCAAGGGCTTTGCCTACGGTTAAATGCTCTTCACCGTATAAAAATATATGTCTTTCCATGGATGTTGTGTTAAACAAAAAAAACCCGCTAAGGAATCTACATAGCTAGTAGTTTAGAGCAATGTAAAATAGGAGATCCTTAGGGGCGTATTAGAAACCTGTTTTCTAATACGAAAGTAAGTCTTAGCTTTAATAATTAGAAATACCATTTTTATCAATAGTTAATAACCATGAGTTATCAGTTAGAGTTTCGACACCTCAAGTATTTTATGGCGGTAGCCGAAGAACTTAACTACAGAAAAGCGGCAGAAAAACTGTTTATCTCTCAGCCTGGTTTGAGCAGGCAAATCAGCCAAATGGAAGAAGTTCTGGGAGTGAAGCTATTTGAACGAACCAAACGAAAAGTAAGCTTAACCACGGCAGGAGAACATTTAATGCACGAAACACTTTTTCTAAACAACCATTTAGAACGGGTCAAAAAAGAGTTAAAGAGAATTGATTCGGGCGAGCAGGGTGAAATCAAAATTGGCTTTATTGGTTCTGCCATGCAGAACGTAGTGCCCGACCTTATGGTAAAAATGAATGTCCAGTTGCCTGAAGTAAAGGTGAATTTGGAGGAAATGTCGAATAAGGCTCAGGTTGAAAAACTAGAGAAGGGGGAGCTTGATTTCGGTTTTGTACGGCTCTCAAGGGTACCTGAA
Organism: uncultured Roseivirga sp.; assembly: GCA_963977345.1. Lineage (GTDB taxonomy): Bacteria > Bacteroidota > Bacteroidia > Cytophagales > Cyclobacteriaceae > Roseivirga. The sequence goes on along the minus strand of CAXBPM010000126.1, from coordinate 6,893 downwards.
GAATTTCACATGCACCCCGTTTTAGAAGATACTTTTTCTATCGTGCTGCCCAAAAATCACCCCATGAATGCAAAGCAATTCAAGAACATTGCGCAATTGGCAGACGAGCATTTCATTCTATTTTCCAGTGAATACAGTCCGCTTTACTACGACATGATTATGAGTATTTGCGAGGATCAAGGCTTTACTCCCACCGTATCCCATAAATCAGTGCATGCCCAAACCATTTTTAAACTGGTAGAACGTGGGCTTGGCGTGGCGATTATCCCGAGTGCCTTACAATACGGTTTCGATTTAAAGGTGAAGTTTATAGAGTTGAAGAACATTCCTCAACGAACGACACTCTCAGTAATTTGGAAAAAGGAAAACCGCAACCCCGCCATGTGGAAAGCGAAGGACTTATGGTTTGGGGAGTGATAATATTAAGGAAGCATTAAAGAATAAACCAATACAATCACTATAAATAAGGCAAAAGTGGAGAGCATTATTAGCTCGAATCGTACACCTTCTTTATCCTTTCTTTTTTTGAAGAAAAAGAAAAAGCTAATCAAAATCATAAGGCTCAAAATGCTAATGGAATAAGGAAACGATAGAGCGAACATTCTATCTATAAACATATAAGCCAGAAAAAGCATAAATGGTATAATCTTATAAGAACCACCATCCCTTACATCACCTCTCGTGATTTTTTTCATAACTCAATTTATGAAAAATGAGTGAAAACGCTAATGACACTCTTCAGCCAATCACTAGTACTAGTGAAATTCTAATTATGCTGCATTTCCCCCTTGGTTCATAAACTCTGGACTCTATATTTGCATTCTATTTGTAATAAGTCTAAATAAGAACAGAGAGGGAAAGCCTGCTTTCTTCTACTACAACATATAATAGCTCCATGAGAATCCTCAATAAAACAAAAACCCTAGCCTTGGCCATGCTGTTTATGGCAAGCTTAAACCTTGCCTCTGCACAAGGCGACAATCCCTTTATTCAATCGAAATACTGGGCCGCCAAACCAAGTATAGAAACCATTCAAGCCGATATGGCCAAAGGTCACTCCGTACTTGAAGCCAATAGCGGTGGTTTTGATGCCACTACTTACGCCATACTCAACTCGAACCCGCTTTCAACTGTGCAGTTTTTGGTGGAGCAAGGAAATTCGGTCAACAAGAGAACGCACGATTCAAGAACTTACATTTTCTGGGCAGCTTCTCGCGCCAATATTGAGGTAATGGAATATCTGATGACGCAAGGCGCAAAAACAGACCTCCGAGATTCGCACGACTACACTGTAGCTCAATTTGCTGCTGCTGGCGGTCAACAGTCTCCAGAAATCTATAATTTCTTTGAAGCCAATGGCGTGGATTTGAAAAGCCAGAAAACAACTGAAGGAAAAAACATCCTTCACATTCTTATCCCTCGTCTGACCAACTACGGCATGTTGGATTATTTCCAATTGAGAGGTCTCGATCTGAACGACCTTGATGAAAATGGAAACGGACTATTCAACTATGCCGCTCGTAGTGGAAACATCGAGTTATTGGAAGAACTGGTTGAGCGTGGCGTAAAATACGGTGAGAATAAGGTGACTGGCGAAAACGCCACCTTGATGGCGAGCAGTAACCGTGAAAATACGGTGGAGTACTTCAAATACCTTGAAGGCTTAGGCTTAAACCCTGCAGTAAAAACCAAAGAAGGTGTTTCGGCTTTACATAGAATTGCGGCTTCGAACAACAACCTAGCCGTCTACAATTACTTTTTAAGTAAAGGATTGAATGTGAACGATGCGGATGCTAACGGGAATACTCCTTTGATCAATGCAGCAGGCAGAAACAATTTAGAAATGGTTTCTTTCCTAGTGGAGAAAACCAAAAACGTTAACCACACCAATAAAGAAGGACAATCAGCACTGACCATGGCGGTAATGCGCAACAATGCCGAAGTGGTAGATTACCTCATTTCCAAAGGCGCTGATGTGAAGGTAACCGATGAAAAAGGCAACACTTTAGGTCAATACTTGATCGGTGCATACAGCAAAAACAACAGTGCTGACTTTGACAAAAAATTGAAATCACTTCAAGCGAAAGGACTTGACCTTAGCAAAAAGCAAGGTGATAAAAGCACCCTTTTCCATTTAGCGATTGACAAAAACGACTTGGCTTTATTAAAAAAGGTACATGCTTTGAAAATCGATGTCAACGCAAAAAATAATGAAGGAGCAACCGTCTTACACCTTGCTGCGATGAAAGCTGCTGACGATGAAATTTTGAAATATTTGATCTCTATTGGTGCAGACAGAAAAAGCACTACAGAATTCGAAGAAACTGCTTTTGACTTGGCACAGGAAAACGAAAAGCTAAGCAGTAACAAAGTCGATTTAGGATTCTTAAAAGCAAAATAAGATGTTGAATATACAGCAATTCGGAACAAAGATATTATTGATTGCAGGGTCAGTTTTGGCCATGGCTTTCACCTCTGACATTGGCAGCGTGAAATACAAATGCTTGGTGCAAATGATCAATTACACAGGTGAAGACGCTTATGTAGCCATTTCATTAATGAACCCAGAAGGGGAATACGAACGCACGCTATATGTGCAAGGCGATGACAATGAATGGTACAGCGACATAAAAAACTGGTGGGCTTTTTCTCAAGGGAAAAACGAAAAACTAGATGGCATTACTGGCGCCAGCATTGGCAATGGAGAACGTCAGGTTTTGGCTTTCGAGATTGACGAAACAAAAATTGATTCAGGCTATAAAATCAGGTTCGAGTCGGCAGTGGAAAATCAGGAATATCATGTGACCGATGCTGAATTGAGCTTAAATGCAGAAAGCGTAAACAGTAAAATCGAGGGAAAAGGATACATCCGTTACGTACGTATCATCCCAAATTAAGATCCATCACAAGTCTTTATGACCATTTCTTTTTGGAGATATAGCCACCTTGTTCTGGCTATATCTTCATCTTTATTCCTTCTTATCGCTTCCCTTACTGGGGCAATTTTGGCCTTCGAACCCATTATCGAAAAGGCGCAACCTTACCAACCCAGTGGGGCTTCTGAGCTTACTATTGCCGAGTTACTCAGCAATATGGAAGGGAAATACGAGGAAGTGCTCAGCATTTCGTCAGACAAAAATGGTTTTATTACGGCTTCTGTGATTGGTGAAAACGGAAGTGATAATTTCTACATTGACCCCTTTACTGGAGAAAAAATTGGTGAGCTGAAGGAAAAGGCAGCCGTTTTCAACTTCGCTACCAGCCTCCACCGTTCTCTTTTTCTAGGCACCATTGGTAGGTTCTTTATTGGACTAGCTTCGTTCTTACTTTTCCTCATGGCTACCTCCGGTCTGGCTCTAATTTTAAGGCGCCAAGGCGGAATTAAGCACTTCTTTAACAAGCTGGTGAAAACCAGTTTCCTCCATAACTACCATACAATTTTAGGTAGGCTGGCGCTTATCCCATTAATCGTTATTTCGCTTTCTGGCACTTACTTATCGCTGCTTAGGTTTTCTATCATTCCTGAAGAAAACATAAGTCATGCGGTGGATTATGATGCTATTGAAGCCAGTCCTAAAATCAACACAGGAGACTTTGAAGTTTTCAATCAAAACACTTTAGGAAATTTCAGAGCAATTGAATTTCCGTTTAGTGATGATGTGGAAGATTACTTCCTCTTAAAGCTGAAGAAAAAAGAAGTCATCATAAATCAGTTTACGGGTGAAGCGTTAAGCGAACAGCCCTACCCTTTTGTGGCCCTGTTTTCTGAATTGGCCATGATGTTGCACACGGGCCAAGGCACAATTGTTTGGTCAGTCATTTTAGGATTGGCCAGTTTAGCCATACCCTTCTTTATCTATTCAGGCTTTGCCATTACCTTAAAAAGGAAGGCTGCCAGAGTTAAAAACCCTTATTCTAAAGATCAGTGTAAGTATGTAATTCTTGTAGGCTCCGAAGGAGGAACCACACGAAAGTATGCCAAGTTACTGCACGACCAACTGCTGGCTGCCAACCAGACTTCCTTCCTCACCGATATGAACAAACTGAGCCACTTTAAACAAATGGAGCATTTGGTGGTGATTACGGCTACTTATGGCCAAGGCGAAGCACCAAGTAATGCAGATAAATTCAAGAAGCTTTTCATTAAAGATTTTAGACCAAAAAATGACTTCAGCTTTTCGGTAGTGGGTTTTGGGTCATTGGCCTACCCAGAGTTTTGCAAGTTCGCTTTTGATACTGATGACCTGCTGGGAAAACATCCTTTAAGCACACAATTACTCGAAGTGCATACAGTCAACAATCAGTCCTTTGAAGCTTTTAGTGAATGGGTAAATCCTTGGGCGGAAAAAGTAGGCTTGACCATTGAACTGCCGAAAGCCGATAAGCTGATTGCCCAAAAAAAGACACAGCAATTCACGATAGTCAACCGTGCAATTTCTTCCAATTTAGAAGACAATACCGCACTCATTGAGTTAAAACCTAAAGGACATCAGAAATTTGAGTCGGGCGATTTATTGGCTATTTACCCTGAGAACAGCACTCGCGAGCGTTTGTATTCACTGGGGAAGTCGAAAGATGGCAATCTCCTGCTCAGTGTAAAAAAGCATGAACTCGGGTTATGTTCCACGCTTTTGCACGAATTAAAAATAGGCGATTCGCTCGATGGTTTTCTACTTCAGAATAAAGCTTTTCACTTCCCTAAAAAAGCAAAGCGTACCATTATGATCAGTAACGGAACTGGCATCGCGCCCTTCTTGGGCATGATTAACCGAAACGGTAGAGCACATGAAATTCACTTGTATTGGGGCGGACGAACTGGACATTCCTTCGACATTTACAAAGAAACGATAGAGGGCGCCTTGGCTAACAATCAATTGGCGGTATTCAAACCTGCCTATTCCCGTTGCTGCGATAAAATTTACGTGCAAAGCCTCATAGAAAAAGACGCTCCATTCATTGCCCAAACTTTAAAAGAGCATGGCACAATCATGATTTGTGGCTCCATTACCATGCAAAAAGGAGTGACCCAAGCGCTCGATCAAATCAGCCAAAAGCATAACAACCAAAGCTTAAGCTTTTACCAAAACCGAAAGCAGATCAAGCTGGATTGCTATTAGTTTGACTTCGCTCTGACGAAAACCTCGCCCTTCTATTCAATCTAGAAACACTATAGAGTTTTAAGGCGTTGGGAAAGTATTTACAACCCTCATTTTAATTATGGCGAATTCGCCATAATTAAAAGTAAAGCTGGCCTAAACAGTTATAGATTCCATTATTCAAAATTGGCTTCGAAACAGAAATACAGTAGAATTATTAGGCTTCTGGGAAACAATGTTTAATCCTAGTTTTAAAGGCATCGAATTCGATGCTTTTAAAAATGAATCGGGTTCAAACAGCTTTGCACTTACTCCCCAAAAATGGATTGATTCGACAAACGCAAAAGGCATCATATCAAAGTCGGGTCGGTATGGCGGTACTTTTGCCCATCGGGATATTGCTTTTGAATTTGCTACTTGGATTAGTGCAGAGTTCAAATTTTACTTCATCAAAGAGTTTCAATGGCTAAAAGCTGATGAAAACGACCGATTGGAACTTGTAAAGAAGTATTTTCTAATCATTTCTACAGAAACATTAAAAGGCATGCGTCAAACTCCTTTATCATTTTAAAATTGATTTACTTGGTGTTCTCATAATAATTCTATGTAGAAAAGGTAAAAAGCGTTACCCTTTTATCAATGGAAAAATAGCTAGAAAAATAAAAAATCGTGAGTAAACAAGGGGCAAATAAAACAAGTGAGTTGCAGCAGTTGAACAACTTCGTGATTTTCGAAACAGAAAATGGAAAGGTGAATATTGATGTTTACTTTCATAATGAAACACTCTGGCTTACACAAAAACGAATTGCCGACCTTTTTGAAAAAGGCCGTAGTACAATTACTGAGCATCTAAAGAAGATATTTGAAGACGGAGAATTACAAGAAGAAGTGGTATGTCGGAATTTCCGACACACCACTGCACATGGCGCCATTGAAGGTAAAATGCAAGAAACAGAAGCCAAATATTATAATCTCCGTGCCATTACAGCTGTTGGATATCGAGTAAATTCACATCGCGCCATTGCTTTTAGAAAATGGGCCACGGAGGTGCTTCATGAATACATCATTAAAGGCTTTGCCATGGATGATGAGCGCCTGAAACAAATCAAACATTTTGGAGAAGATTACTTTGAAGAAATGTTGGAGCGTATTCGTGAAATACGTTTAAGCGAACGCAGGCTATATCAAAAAATCACAGACATCTATGCGCTCTCTGCAGATTATGATAACAAAGCAGACATTACTCAGCACTTTTTCGCTAGTGTACAGAACAAATTGCATTGGGCAATAACAGGTAAAACCGCTGCAGAAATTATTTATACGGAAGCGGACGCTGAGAAGATAAACATGGGCTTAAAAACTTGGAGACATTCGCCCGGGGGAAAAATCTTAAAAACCGATGTTACCATTGCTAAAAACTATTTGAATGAAGAACATTTAAAAGCATTGGAACGGATTGTAAGCTCCTATTTGGATTTGGCTGAAAGTAGAGCAAGGAATCGGAAAGTAATGAATATGGTAGATTGGGATAAATTTCTCACCCAGTTTTTAGAATTAGCCGATTACCCAATACTTACCCACAAAGGAAAGGTAACCACGCTAGAAGCTCGATTAAAAGCCGAGGGTGAGTTTGATAAGTTCAGAGTGATTCAAGACCAACAGTACGTCTCTGATTTTGATAAAGAATTGATGAAAAGACTACCTAATAAAAACAAATAGTTCCTCCGCTGCCTGTAATGCCTCTTTCTCCCAATCTTACTAGTATTTCGCTGAGCCAGAACTCATTTTGTTTTATCT
>CAXBPM010000125.1:0-8102 GCA_963977345.1 uncultured Roseivirga sp. | reverse complement strand
TGTAACGATTCGTTTCGTTTCTTCCGCCAGCGCTGGACTTCCAGGAGCTGGGTATTGCACTTCGAAAAGTTGTTTAGGGAAGCCTCCAAAATCATGAATGGTCTTTGGTGATTCCATGGCTGTCACAAAAGTGCCTCGGGTTTCCCAGTGAGCCGAAATACAGAGAATGGCATTAGGCTTAGGAATTTCAGTGGCTACTTTTCTAAAACCTTCCACAAACTCATTTTCCTCAATGGCATTCATTGGATTTCCATGTCCCAAGAAAAGCACAGGCATTTTCTCCGTATTGGGAAAAGATGAAGAGATTTTGCTGAGTTCATTTAGTTTCATTGCCATTTCGAGTTAACGCGATTAAAGCTAAATGAATTCACTTAGATCCACCACAATGGATAATGACCACTATAATTCCATGTGTAAAAGCGGGTATGGCTTACCTGTTCCATCAAGTTCAGAACGGCCAATGATTTTGAACCCCATTTTTTGGTAGAATCCAACGGCTTGCTCATTATCTTCATTCACATCTACTTTGATACAATGGAGCACCTTAATTGCGTATTCAGTTAGTGTTTTGCCAATTCCTTTACTGCGAACATTTGGGTGAATGAAAAGCATTTCAATGTTCTGCTGGGCTACTCCAAGAAAACCAATGATGTTTTTAGCGCTATCGCGAACGCAGCGTAAATCAACGGCTTTCAAATACTCGTTTAGAATCAATGGTTTGAAATAGGCAATGTCTTCTTCATTCAGAAAGTGATGAGTAGCTCTTACAGAGGCTTCCCAGACATCGACTATAGCGGGAAATTCGTGTTGCTGGACAAGGTCAACTTTAAACTCCATTTTCCTTATAGTTCTTTCAGTTCTTCAATAAAGCCAGCTGATAAAATTGGGAATCGACACCAAGTGCGGGGATCAACGTTGAATTCATCCAAATGAAATGCAGGAGCAAGGCGCTCTCTTTTCCACTGGTTTCTACTCCATAGTTGGTAAAACTTAATGATATGATTCTTTAAAAGAACCTCGTCTTCAAGTCCTTTGGTTTTTAAATTCTCAAAAACCTCTTTTGGCGATTGATGATCTCGAATAGCCAACTGTTCAATGGCCAGCAAAATAGGATAAGGCATTAAATCATCCTCATCGGTTTGATTTTGATCTTTTGGTCTCAGCTCAGCCGTAGGAGCCAAGCTGTTAATTTTGGCCAAGCCAGTATAGCCCAAGTCCTCTTCTGCAAAAGCAAGCCACTTTCTAATGAAGACTTTGTCTACACTCGAAATAGGGGCTAGGCTGCCACTGGTGTCTCCATCCATTGTTGCGTAACCCACACTGCCCTCGCTTCGGTTCGAAGTGGTAAGCAGTACTCTGTTCTTAATATTGGCCAGCATCCATATAATAGGGCTTCTAGAGCGGGCTTGAATATTCTGAAGGGTAATGTCATCGGTTTCCCAATCCAGCTTTCTCTCGAGGGCCGTTTCTATGGTCGAAGTGTAATTTTCAACTGCTTTGTCTATCGTCCAATGATAGAAAGTAGCCCCGATGGAATTAGCGAGCTCCTGTGCCGCGTTTAATGTGTCGTCTGATGAATTTGTAGAACCTTGATAGGCAGTCGCGAAAATTTCTCCGACAATTTCTTTTTGGCTCTTTGCTTCTAAATCTAGTCGGTTAATACTTTTTAGGAATGTTGATTGACCTAAAGTTTCAATGGCTCTTTTCACCATTTCAGCCACCAATACGGCACAAGTTGCAGAATCTGCACCACCGCTTAAAGAGAGGGCATATCCATTGATTCGGCTTTTTCTTAAGTAATCATACAAAGCTAATCCCGCTGCTTTTGGGAACTCAATTTCCTTTGCATCTATTGGGCGTACATTTTGCGGTTGAGTGTTACCCTCTGAATTTACATCTGCCCAAATGACTTGGTAGGGCTGGAATGAAAGCAATTCGTTCCTCAAAAGGAGTTCGCCATTTTGAGCAATCATCATTTCGCCATCATAGATCATTCTGCCGGCCTCGTTACCCAAAAGGTTTGAGTAAACGTAGGTGCATTTAAAGTCTTTCGATGAGTTTTTAACCAAGTCAATTCGCTGCAATGTCTTTTCCATTGCAAAGTGACTAGCACTTGGGTTCAGTATGAGGTTTACTTCCTTTTCGCAAAGCCTGTGTGCGGGACGAATAGCTCCTCTCCACGCGTCTTCACATATTTCGAAACCAATTTTCCAATCCTTAAAATCAAAAGTGAGGTCTCCGATGGGGTAGTTTGATCCATCAATTTCAATTTCACTAACTTTTCCGATAGGCCAAGGATTGAACCAACGAGGCTCATAATGCACGCCATCGAGGGCCATGTATTGTTTGGCGTAGACGCCCAGTATTCCCCGATCGTGAACAACTATAGCACAGTTATACAGCCTGTTTTCAAAATATAAAGGGAGGTTGAAACTGGTGAATAAGCCTTTGGTTTCAGCAATAAGTTCGGGCAGAAAGGACTTTGCTTTCTCTGGTAACCAATGGCTTAAGAACAAATCTTCGCAACCATAGGCTGTTACCGATAATTCAGGTAAACATAAAATTTCTATATCCTCGTTTCTGGCTTCGTTTAAAACCTTTTTGAGTTGAAGAATATTATTAGTCCAATCGAGAGGGGTCTGGTTTACTGTGGCAGTACCAATACGATAAATTCCCATTTATTCAATTTCAAGTGAAATACAGGCCTCGCGGGCTGCATCTTGCTCTGCTTTCTTTTTGCTTAAACCATGCCCCTTGGCAATTGGTTCGTCATCAATTAAAACTTGAATTACGAACTCCTTAAAGTGGGTTTTTTCTTTGGTCTCAAGTAGGTCAAAGCTAGTGGTTTTCCCATTCTTCTGCGCCCATTCAATCAGTTTGCTTTTGTAGTTTTTAGTGGTGCTTATAATTTCCTCGATATCAAAATGAGGAATTAAGAGCTTGTTGATGATGAATTTTTGGGAACGCTTAAATCCTTGGTCAATATACACCGCGCCAATAAGGGCCTCTAATGTATTGCCATAAATGGATTTGTGGGAATTGGGTGTTTTTCTCCTAGAATCGAATTGAACAATATGATCTACGCCAATTTTTCGAGCGAGCAGATTCAAAGAGTCCCTGCTTACAATTCTAGATCTGATTTCCGTAAGGAAGCCTTCGTCTTTATAAGGGTATTTTTTGAAAATGTAATTGGCTACGACCAGTCCTAAAACTGCATCGCCAAGGTATTCTAGCCGTTCGTTTGATTCTTTCACCCCCTCTTGTACTGATTTAGCAACAGAGGTATGCTGGGTTGCAATTTTATAGGGCTTTAAATTAAAAGGCTTACTGCCCACAATTGTCTTAATTGAGGCAATAAGCTTTTTATCTTCTTTTGAAAGGGATTTAAATTGGGTTAACCACAACCTCACTTTCAATCCAGTTTTCTAAATACGACTGATGTATTGTGACCACCAAAGCCAAAAGTATTACTTAAGCAGGCGTTGATCGTTCTTTCCTGAGCTTTATTGAATGTGAAATTCAACTTAGGATTGAACTGGTCATCATCAGTAAAATGATTGATGGTTGGAGGAACAATTTGATGTTCAATTGATTTTATTGCTGCAATAGCCTCAATAGCTCCAGCAGCTCCTAAAAGATGGCCTGTCATCGACTTTGTAGAGCTAATGTTCAGCTTATAGGCATGCTCACCAAATACTTTTTCAATAGCGATCACTTCACTCATATCTCCCAAAGGAGTAGAGGTGCCGTGTACATTGATATAATCAATCTCCTCAGGCTGCATTTCAGCGTCTTCAAGCGCATTAATCATAACGCTTGTAGCTCCTAAGCCATCTGGATGTGGGGCGGTGATATGATAGGCATCAGCCGACATTCCGCCACCAACTATTTCTGCATAGATTTTAGCTCCACGCGCTTTCGCATGCTCATATTCTTCAAGAATCAAAGCCCCAGCGCCTTCACCCAAAACAAAGCCATCTCTGTCTTTGTCAAAAGGTCTCGATGCCGTTTGTGGACTGTCATTTCTTTCAGAGAGTGCCTTCATGGAATTAAATCCACCCATCCCTGCTTCGGTAACAGAAGCTTCTGAACCACCAGTGATCATAACCTTAGCCTTGCCTAATTTTATATAGGTCATGGCATCAATCATGGCGTTGGTAGCTGAAGCACAAGCTGAAACAGTTACAAAGTTAGGCCCGCGGAAACCATATTTGATTGAGATCATACCCGAAGATATGTCCGCAATCATTTTTGGAATAAAGAAAGGATTGAACCTTGGGGTACCATCACCTTGTGCGAATGACATTACTTCATCCTGAAAGGTTTTAAGTCCTCCAATTCCTGATCCCCAAATTACCCCAGCCTTGGATAGGTCAATAGACGCTAAATCCAAGCCTGAATGTTCAAAAGCTTCAGTAGCCGCAATCATCGCGAACTGCGTAAAGAGGTCCATCTTGCGTACCTCTTTCCTGTCGAAATAATTCAAAGGATCGTAATCCTTCACTTCACAGGCAAACTGAGTTTTGAATTTCTCTGGATTGAAACGGGTGATAGGCCCAGCACCACTTACACCTTTAATAAGGTTATCCCAATAAGTATCGAGATTGTTCCCTAAAGGTGTTAGTGCGCCAAGGCCTGTTACTACAACTCGCTTTAATTGCATATAAGAGTAGTAAGTAAAATTTATTAATTGCTAACGTTAGCTTCCAGGTAAGAGATGGCATCACCTACGGTGCCAATGTTCTCTGCTTGATCATCTGGAATTGAAATGTTGAATTCTTTCTCGAACTCCATGATTAACTCAACAGTGTCAAGTGAATCTGCTCCAAGATCATTAGTGAAGCTTGCTTCGGGAGTCACCTCTGATTCTTCTACTCCTAGTTTATCAATGATGATATCCTTTACTTTTGATGCAATGTCCGACATTTTGGAAAATTTTAGTTAAAACGTGTTGCAAAGAAATGCAAATTAACAATAATGTCAAACATATTTTTTAATCTTGTCGTTGGTTCCTTGAGTATTAAGAAACCCGTTTTTTTCGCATTTATGGCAAAAAATAAGCTCGAAATTTCTTATGAGATTGATTTTGAACTGGTAGCAATTAATGCCAGCGTAAAGGAATATAAGCTCGCTTGGATGCTAAACAAAACCTTAGCGTGGGATTTAGTGAAAAAGGAGAATATTGAACTCGATTTTACTGGGAATAAAGCCTTGTCTATTTCTAACTATTTGTATGAAACTGAATATCAGACTTTCAGGTTAATTCGCAATAGAGCAGTTGATGGAGAGGAGCAATTCAATGCGTTTATTATTCCTGAGTTAAAGAATTTCGACTATTTTATTATGTTAGAGAATGAATCTGTGGGTTTTGACCTAAACGCTTTCATTTCAAAAATCAAAGAAATACCTTTCGTTCAATTCGCAGTGTTGATGGATGCTGCTTCCTTAAAGTCTAAGGATAATTTAATATTTTAATATGGGTTATAATAAGAATATCAATAAAGCTAAAATTGTAGCCACGGTTGGTCCTGCAAGTGATTCTAAGGAGATGCTTAAGGAACTGATTTATGCTGGGGTGAACGTTTTTCGCTTGAATTTTTCGCATGGAGATCATGCAAATAAGTCTCTAATCATAGAGAGAATAAGAGAACTTAATAATGAACTGGGCACCTATTGTTCAATACTTCAGGATTTGCAAGGGCCTAAAATAAGGGTTGGTGAGATTGAAGGTGGCGAAGTATTAATTACACCTGGCCAAGAAATAGTGATTACCACCGAACAAATGGTGGGCAATAGTAAAAAAGTATCTACAGTATACGAAGGCTTGTCTAAAGATGTAGGTGTTGGTGACATGATCTTGATTGATGACGGCAACCTTGAACTTACTGTTAAGTCAATTAATGGAGCTGATGTAACCTGCGTAGTTAAATACGGAGGATTGCTTAAATCGAAAAAGGGAATTAACCTTCCGTTTACCAAAGTTTCGGCTCCTTCGCTTACTCCAAAGGATATTGAAGACCTCGCGTTTGGTTTAGCAAATGATGTTGATTGGATTGCTTTGTCGTTCGTGCGTCATGCAGATGATATTCGTGATTTAAGAGCCAGAATAAAGGCAGCAGGAAAAGATTGTAGGATTATTGCCAAAATTGAAAAGCCTGAGGCGCTTCAAAATATAGATGAAATCATTGCTGAATCAGACGCGCTAATGGTGGCACGTGGTGATTTAGGGGTTGAAATTGTAATGGAGGAAGTGCCAATCGCTCAAAAGATGATCGTTGAGAAGTGTAACTTGGCCGCCAAGCCAGTGATTATTGCTACTCAGATGATGGAGAGCATGATTTATAACCCAAGGCCAACGAGAGCAGAAACCAATGATGTGGCGAACGCTGTGTTGGATGGAGCAGATGCACTGATGCTTTCTGCGGAAACTGCTGCGGGCAAATATCCTGTTGAGACCATTAAGAGTATGTCAAAGACAATCGCGTCAGTTGAATCTTCAGCTCAACGGATTTATAGTAATTTTTATGAGCCTTTAGAATCAAGTGAGACTTACATGAATGACAATATTATGTTGTCTGCTTGTCGTTTGGCTGAAAGAATTGAAGCTTCGGCCGTGTTGGGTAATACAGTGTCGGGTTATACTGCATTTAAACTGTCGTCACACAGGCCTAAAGCGAATATTTTCATTTTCACACCTGAAAGGAGCTTACTCACTAAATTGGCTTTGATTTGGGGGGTTAGGGGCTATTTTTATGATAGTGGAGAATCAACTGATCAGACCTTTAAAGACCATGAGAATATTTTAAAGGCCAATGGTCATTTGGAAAAAGGTGATGTGTTTATCACTACGGCCAGTATGCCGATCAAGGAAAGAGGAAGGACTAATATGTTAAAGCTGAATGTAGCTGATTAAGATTCTGTTTGTGGCCCTTGGGAAGGAACCATAAGTACCTTTTCCTGAGCTACAAATACTTGCCCTGGCGCTGCGCCTTTCTTCTTACGAACATATTTTGCAGGAGTATAAATAACCGGTACGAGCGTATCGGTTTTTCTTTTTGAATAGTAGGCAGCAAAACCTGCAGCCCTTTCAATTACAGAAACTGGAATACTTTTTCCTGCCTGATGCTTGATTAGAACATGTGACCCAGGTACGTCCTTTGCGTGCAACCAAAGGTCTTCTTTGTAAGCATGTTTCAGAGTAAGCTCATCATTCGATTTGGCGTTTTTCCCCACCCAAATCTGGTAGCCTTGTACTATAAATGTTTTATAGGGAAGATGAACTTCTTGACTACTCTGGTTTGATTCAAAGCCGCTATTCTTAATAAGTGCCCTTAATTCTTTGAGTTTTTCAACTTGCTCAACCGCTTCTTTTTGACTTTGAAGCGTGTCGAGCTGCTCCTCTTTGTTTAAAATGTTTTCAGTAAGTTTATCAACCTCTATTTTTCTATTCTTTGACTTTCGATAATAGTTCTCTGCATTTTTCTGAGGAGAAAGTGACTTGTTTAATTTGATGTCAATATTTTCTTCGGTGTAGAAGTTGAACAGATTAACCGTTGTTACACCCGAAGGGATGGCGTGTAGATTGGCCATGATAATATCAGCAATGTGGTTAGGAGCGGTTGCTGTTTCAAGTTTTGTTAGTTGACTTTCTGTTTTAGTAATGTAATTTTTGGCTTGGCTTATTTTTTTATTAAACAGTTGTAGTGCATTGCTCTTTTCTTTTTCAAATGAATACTCAGTATGGAAAATATGGTAAAAGCGATTTAGCGCATGAATGGGGTCTTCCGAAAGCGTCTCCCTTATTTCTCCATATTCAATTAAGCTGAGCACAGGGGCATCTTTTACACTTGTAATGTAGAAGGGGTTGCTCTCTAGTTTTTCAATTAACTCGGCTAAGATTGTCCATTGCTCATGAGCATCTAGCTCATTGAAGTGGATAGCCAACAGGTATTCCTTGATCAGTTTACCAAAAGTAGGGTAGAACTTGTGGTAATCTGGTTCAGTTAGGTACAAGGCCTCGGAGCGAGCGAAAGGCCTCTCTAATGAGGAGGGTACTATGGTTTTGTCTGCTACTAATTTCTTTTTGAATAGTTGAGCATTTT
>CAXBPM010000124.1:0-8259 GCA_963977345.1 uncultured Roseivirga sp. | reverse complement strand
TTTCTATGTAGTTGTAAGGGTCGATGACAACACCCCTGCAACCCAGCCTCATCACAGCTAATCGGGTTCTTTCGAGCAAATCATCTATCTTAATTGCACTGCCATCCCTTTGTTCCACGAATACAAAATGATCTTTAATAAATGTTCTGGCTTCTTGAGATTCTTCTTTCGTCATTCTCGTTGTAGGGCCAGAAAAGAAAGGCTTACCTGTAATCTTCTCGCTTAGTTTGGCAATGTGTGTGGGAACGGGGTTCTCAAAACTGGCAACGCAGAATGTCCAATTTTGTTTTTGAGCCAGATTAACCATTAAAGCATCGACAAATTCAGATTTACCCGAACCTGGAAGCCCTGTAACCACACTTAATTGACCAGCAGCTATAGTATAAAGATCATCAAGGGTAACAAATCCTGTGCTGACTCCCTTGCCATTGCCTTTCTCGTAAAGCAAATCAACTTGAGAATCATAATCATCTGCCGAATACACGCCAACTAACGGAACGGGTGTCGCATTTTCAATAAGTGATGCTAAAGTTTCCGCATCATGCCTAACCAGCACATCATTGGCATCTTTGCAACCATCAGGCCATTTCACTTCCCAACATTTAGCCCTGCCAATCCTTCTGGCAAGCTCTTCTGCTAGAGCTTCACCTGGTTCGTCCTTGTCCACAGCAAATATAATTTTTGAAACCTTTTCAATGAGGTCTTTTGATTCCCAAACATAATGGTATTTTGTGTCCTCAGACTCATCTTTTTCATAAACGCTGACTTTCATCGGCGCACCATTCGGGCAAGAAACTGAGGGTATTCCTGCGGTAGCAAGCGCCAAGACATCCAGTTCACCCTCAACGATGACAAGCGTTTCAATATCTTCGGGTAATTGCTCTAATCCATAGAAAGATTGTGCAGCGCCTTCTTGTGTGAAGCATTTTTTCTCAGCTCCACGCCATTTAATCGCATCGGGTTCATTTTTATTTTCCCCATAAACAAAGCCTATTGAGGACAACTCACCGCTTCCATTAAAATATTTCTTTCCACTGATCACGCCGTATTGCTTGGCAATGTCTTTGGAAATTCCTCGTTTTTTTAGAAAGTTATAAAAATATTCATTGTTTTCGGGAGTGTTTACACGCTTTTTTGGCTTTGAAACAGGCATAGAAACTGGCTTAATGTAAGGCTTTTTTAATGGTATTTTTCCCGAAATTCCACAATGAAAACAATTATATAGAGTCCCCTCTTTGTTTATTGTAACACCCATTGTTTTTTGGGTGTTCTTTTTTCGCGTATCTCCGCACTGAGGACATTTGATACGGCCTCCTTTTACCATGCGTTCTACCACAGATTCAACTGCTTCCATCTAATCGTTCCTCGCTGATGTTGACTTTTAACTTTGCATTATTTATTCTCAGTACAATCCCTATAGGATAGTCCTATGTTAGAAAATACCTAAAAAACATAGAATAGTCCTAATAGGACTGTTCTATATGTGTTTTTTGATTTACACTTATCCATGTGGAATGTTCCCCAAGGATTTTTCACAAGTCGGTTCCTCGCTGACACTTAAGCCCCCTCTTCGTGAGGGGGTTTTTTTATGGGACGAACTTCAATCTCTGCTCTGGGGTTGGACTTGCTTAATCCCCATCTAACAATCTTGGATTTTACCTGGCGGTCATTCTTATAAATTTTGTCCTGCATACAGTCGAGTATGACTGACTCATCCAGATCGGGTCTTCTTGTCGCGTAATAAACCGTCATTTCAACCTCAAGATATCCTTCCATAAGCGGATTAACAGCAGGGCATTGTTTTTGAAAATTCTTAACATAATCTATTGCTTTTTTAGACTTAATGAAAGCGGGCCGCCCCTTAATGGTAACGAGTCTCCTACTGTTACTTTTTGATGCAGGCTCTCCAAGTACGACAAAACTATATACGCTTTCATTTTTATTGTTTGACATCTTTTTCATGTATGGGTTACTATGTAAACACGATACGACTAATCATGTCAAATGAAAGGAAGGAAAAAAAAATGAGTCCGATAATAATTGAAGATGGAGTGCCGATTCCGGCTAGAGTCCAGGATAGAATCCCACTTCCAAAGCTGCCATTGGGTGATATGACTGCTGGACAGTCCTTCAGATTAGATGTTGCAGATGGGGATTTAGACAAGACCTTAAATGCTCTGAGAATGAAGGTTCAACGATATCAGAAGAGGAACGTAGGCGCTAAGTTTTCTGTAATCACGGAAAGCCCAGACACCATCAGGGTTTTTTGTCGTGCGTCTAACTAACAAGCACAACCTACCTAAACCTGTTGTCGATTCTCTTACCAAAGACAATTACAGTCGCGGTTCAAGCAATCGAAGTATCACGCAACTTATTGATTCTCCTAGAATTAGGATACTCAGAGCCGAACATGATGCTGAAATGACAGAGGATGCTTCTGATAAGGTCTGGTCTGTTCTCGGAACGGCTGTTCACAATATGTTTGAGGATGCTGTATCAGAGAAAGAGCATGTCAGTGAAGAAAGATTGTTCATTGAACAGGATGGTTGGGAGCTTTCTGGTGCGATTGATTTACAGGAAACAGAATCAGATGGTTCTGTCACCGTGTCCGATTATAAATGTACTTCGGTTTGGTCTGTGATCCACGGCAAAGCAGAATGGGTCAACCAATTAAATGCTTATGCCTGGTTGGTACGCCATGTAAAGAAAGTTCCAGTTAAAAAATGCCAGATTGTTGCAGTGTTGAGGGATTGGAAATTGTCAGAGCTTCAGCGACAAGGAGGAAGATGATGAATATTGACCAGATGCGCGATGCGCTTACTGAGGATGAAATTGAGCATATTCAATCATTGAGTGGTCGTAATTTATTTCATTATGTCAGAGAGACAATTATTCTAAAACACAGTGATGATGAGGTGAGAGAACTCTATTACTATACGATAGAGGGGGCCGATGACGATGAAAGAGACTAAATCTTATCCGGCAGCCCCGATCACGATCATACCGATTGAACTTTGGGATGATGAGAAACAAGACCAATACATTGCTGGCAGGGTGAAGCTACATCAGGATGCCGAGTATGAGCGTCTTACAGGCGGGTCATTGCCTTTTTGCTCAGACCTTGAGCGATGGGCTAGACCTAGTACCTGGGCTGTTAAGAAGACGGCTAACAAGCGAGCAATGCGAGTATTTGAATCAAAAGAAAAAGCTGAAGAATATTTTGAGGAAAAGAAACTCGATAAAAAGCACTCCATTGAGGAGCGTATAGGAAAGAATGTGCGCTGTGAGGCTGATTATTGTGGTGTTGCTAGGTGGTGTGAACAATACGAGGAAATTAGAAATGACGGTCTTTGATTTAGACAAGTCAATCACCATTGAGTTTCATGGTCAGGATGAAATTGAGAGAAAGATGTTGGGCTTATGGGGTGATGAGCGATTCAAAACAGTTAATTTGGGGATGATGTTGATGAATGAAAATGTTGTCATCAGCATGGGAGATCGGGATGTAACCGAAATACCGTTTTTAGTGTTTGAACAGTTAGCAGTCAAAGAATTAGCAGAAATAATTATTCGAGAAGCAAAACAAAAATTTAATCTGTAAGGAGAAAGAAAGTGAGCGAGGAACAAAACAGGCTCGTTGGAGCCGTTATTAAGATGTCTGAATTACCGGATGAAGACAAGGTAAACATTCGAGGAAAACTCTATGCAGAAGTGCATACGCGAGTCCAGATTTTCAGAGAAACCTATGGTGATGATGGCAAAATAATGTCCACTATTCATGTGGCCGATGACACAAGGGTTATGGCAGAGACATCTATCAGCGTGTTTGTCGATGGATCATGGCGTGTGATTGCCAATGATTTTGCCGAGGAATACAGAGCCAGTGGGCCAGTTAACAAAACCAGTGCGGTTGAAAACTGTCTTACCAGTAGTATTGGCAGAGCATTATCCGCTTGCGGTTTGTCAGGCGGTAACTATGCTTCTTTTGATGAGGTGAACCACGCCATCAATGACAAGGCAGAAGCCCCTGTACCCAAGCCAAAGCAGCCGAAAGTCACGCCGAAACCACAGCCCAAGCCAGAGCCAAAGGTAAAGGAAAAGGCCGAGTCAAAGAAGAACATTGAGGATTATTCTTTAGGTGATTCCGCTGAGATATCCACTGAAGAAAGTGCAGAGAATTTAGTGTCTTTCATGCTGCAAATGGCTACTGAGTTTGCCGATACGCAGGAGCAATTAAAAGAGTTCTACAGGGCAAACAAGTCCACGATTGATGGTATTGATCGGGATTGGCACGAGCAGTATGAAAAATTAAGAGAAGGTTTTAGTACCTTAAAAAACAAATTATCAACAACAGAAGAGGTGAAATAGTATGGAGTTTCCAAAAACAAAAGGTGGTATGTGGGCGCACGAAAAAACCAGTGAAAAACAGCCTGATGTTAAGGGTCATGTCGAGATAACTCGCGATGTTCTGCGGATGTTAGTTAACCAGGCGAAAGCTGGCGTTGGTGACATCAAGATACAACTGGCAGGTTGGGATAGAACAGCTCAGAGCAATGGTCAGCGATATATATATCTTACTGGCGAGGCATACGTTGCAAAGGAAAATCAAGATGCTGTGATGGCAGCGGCAAGTGATAGTAATGACGCTCCACCGCCGCCACCAGTTGATTCTGGTAAAGACCCGTGGGATTAAGATTTAGAATTGAGCCTACGTCTAGCCATGCCATTTTCACTAACCTGTTGATGGCACTGGCTCGGCGGTTTCCTGAAGAAATACCAGCAATACAGCATGTAATGCCCAAATTGAAAGAAAAGGGCGTTGAACTCTGCGTTCAGCCGATAAAAGATGAAAGAACAGGCTGTCAGGAGCGTTATTATCGTAAATGGGCAAGGGAGTTTGGCAAATTTACAGGCAATACACCTGATGAAATCCATGAAATCATGTTGTCTAGGACTTATGGCAGTAACCAGGTTGAGACTAAATTCGGTGTGATGAATCGACCTGTTCAAAGGTCAGCAGACCAAAGCAAAAGTTCCTATTCAGACCTGATTGAAACGCTGATCAGAGAATCAGCAGAAATGGGGTTCATTATTCCACCGCCACAACCACCGCCAAAACCAAGATAAAAAAAGGAGCAAACCCAGATCGGTATGCTCCTGTAGGCACAGCAGAATAGTTACTTCAGATTCTTAGTCTTTTTTTCAATGATTCTCGAAATTTCAAGTCGTTTTTTTCGATTCGCTCTACGGTTTCGTTAATCATAAAGGTTAGATGCTCAAGCCTAGCATCACAGACATCCAATATAGCCCCCGCCTTCTGCAATCGCTCAAGGATTTCCCTTGTATCCATGCGTGGTTCTCGCTCTTCTTCCTGTTGACGCTGTTCTAGCGCAATTTGAGCAGCCCAGGACTCACTATCGTCTTCTATTGCAATGGTTTTATATTCACTCATTTTATTTTCCCCTGTTTCGTTGATAATTACCGCCTTTTCATACTAACTTGCTTCTCAATTTTGGGTTTCTTTGCGTTCTTGGCTCGCTAACACCTACTTGAGTTTATTTTTTTCCGTGGCTCGCTTCTTGGCAATGGTTTTATTCACATTGGATGGCTCGCTTTCTAATCTTGGGTTTTTCTTGGTAACTGGCAAACTGAAATCACTCGTAGGTTATGGGTGTATGGATAGCTGTGGCTCGCTAAGACTGGCTGGGTTTATCTTTTTTTTTGGCTCGCTCTCTGTGCTTGGATTTTTTCTGGTAGATTGGCAAACTAAAATCACGCAGCTTTCCCGTGAACCATCTTCAACTTGGCCTCGCTATACTCAGCCGCTATGGGCAATCCTTCCATTGTCCTCCAGTTATAGTACAGGTCTACTAAAAAGCGTTTCACCGCGTAGCGTATCGCCATGTTGTTGAGATGTCCTTTCGACTTCTCAGCATGAGCTGGCATATTACTAATGCGATGCTTGTAGTTGTCGTATATCTCACGGTACTTACCGTTCGTCTTTACAAACGATGATCCAAGAACGCCTATCAGCTTGGTTTTCAGGAAAGGGTTAAATGATATGCCCATCTTCGTCTGTTCCTTGCCCTCAGCGTCCATGTAGGTTGTCTCTATGAGGTGTTCTTTCTTTCTTGAGCGTCCAGCACCCTTGACTACATCCAGCCCAGCGTAAGCCCATAAAGAGCTGGCGTATTCAGCCTTGTGAATGTCGAATCCACTGATGATGACTGCTGCTAAAGTCGGGCCGACACCCGTCACATCCTCAAGGAAGTTATTATAAATATCAAAATCTCTGACAGAGTATTTGAGTTGTTTCAAAGCTTCATCTTCATTGGTCACTAGCCTGTCGTACTGCTGCACCAACGCAAACTCAGAGAAATCACTAATTAACCCATCCTTCTTGAATTGCCTGGGGGTCATACTGACAACACCATCCGTTATTTTCTTATAGGATTCCCGAAGGTTTTTCAGTAAAAGTTTAGCGTCTGCGTCTAAATCGGTTTCTGGCGATGAAGGTTCTTGTCCCAGCTTAATTTTGAAGTTCGCCACAATGTTATTGCCGACCCTGATTCGTGTTTTCTGGATGCTGTAAAAGCCATTGACTGCCGCCTTGAGCATTGATTTTTTAACTTTATCTTCACTCATCTGAAATCTCCTTTTCTTCTGTATAATCAACCTCAATATGAAAAGCAAATGATTGAGGATTGATGCCTTCGTCTTCAAGTTCTAAAGAGATTATATTGCTTAAAAGTTCAGTTGTTTGGTTATCGAAATCACCAAGCATAATTGTTTTATATTCACTCATCTGTACATTCTCCATAGGTGAGATTGTAGGTTGCAGCGATTCCGATCAAGGCTAGTCGCTCGTTATGGCCTCGAAACCTATCAATATTTACTATTAAATTTTGTATACCGTCACGAATCTCAAGATAAACATCGGTTTTATGATTGCTATTTGACCATTCTAGGTAATGAAAGCTATCTTTTTGTACGCTTTGCGATGAGCCAATTGATTGCCCTATACATCGAGTAATGTCTGCTACGAGCCAAGGGTTCCACAACCACTCATTTGCTAGTTTCTCTTTCGATGTTTTAATTTCTGTAACATTTTCCATTATTTCAGTTCCCCACTGGTTGTTTTACATTTAATTCCAGGCTTGAACGGAGGCCAGCCATACTCACCCTTAGTTTCTTTATAAATAGAGATCATCGAGCAGTAGTGCCTCTCATTTTCAATTTCGTCATCGTATTCTTCGCTAGAAATCCAAGCCCAGGTAGTGACAACAACGGCTATTAGCAAAATCTGCTGAAATGTACTCATGATCTAGCCCTCCTGCCTGTCGAACATCTCATTTAGTTCTTCATCGCTATATCTTCCATCGCAAGAAAGGCAAAGATAGCGACCGCATTGTTCTGTCAGTTGTCTTTCGTCCACTTCTTTTTTGCATAACTCACAATTACTCATGCTCGCACCTCCATTTCAGTTTCGCTCAAACTGATATTGATTGAACCACCGTTGGCTACTCTGTTGAGTTGATCGTCAGTATCCATGCCAAAAATCATAGCGTCACCTTACCCTTGCCGCTAACCTGGGCTATTTTATCGCCGGAGACTCCGCGCAAAATAAATGCGCCTGATGATTGATCAAAACCGCTTAAATCTTTGTCAATCCATTCTCTACTGGATGCCGATTGATTTAGACGGTCTTGTAAATGGCATGCGTACTGGTGATATGCAGTATTAAAGGTGTGTTTCATTTTCTCAGTTCCTCGCTGTTTAATGAATGTTTTATTTTACTCTTTTGGAACTACGGTGCAACTCTTTTCCTCTAGTAATCGCGTCCTAGATTAACAATTTCCCTTTCCATCTCAGCATCGGACGGTATTGTCAAGGTTTCATGCCTTATGAACTCCAATTCTTCCTTGCACTCTCTTTCCACTTCGGCATCAAGTGCCTTGAAAATAGCTTTAATTCTGCGAGGATTGGCAAAAATGCCTGACTTGCAACGTGGATGTGCCTTAAAAAATGACTTTTCCCTCGCAGTTCTGGGTGAATAGACCTCGCTGATGCCTAATTGCTCCCATCTGCTTTTTTCGGGAAGAATAGATTTCATATAATTGCCCCTTCCTTCGACAAAATCGCCTCTCTTAGCCGCAAAGTCATGTCGAAAAAGCGTAAATAGTACGCGTTCTTCTGATGCCGATATGTCCAGGTTTTTACCGTTGAATTTAATGGTTCTCATAGTGTTTTCTCCTCTTT
>CAXBPM010000123.1:0-8273 GCA_963977345.1 uncultured Roseivirga sp. | reverse complement strand
AATTGAAGTCACCACAATCGGTGCACATGGTATCGTAGAAATGATGCACTTTGGTATACACCGCTTTGCAGACATAGCAGTTTCTTGGCGATTCTAGTTCTGGAGTATCCAGTTGCTCTGGTTCGACAAGGGAAATGAGTTTTGGCGCTTCAAAAACAATTTGCTCTCTCGCACTTCTAATTCCTGTGGTTTTTCGAGCGTGTTTATCGCGCTCAATCATTTTACGTTTAGCGGCTTTCTTAGCGTCCTTTCTGCGCCTTGCAAATTCTTCGCGGTCGGGACGCGTTAATTTTCCAGCGGCCATAAATAAGGCCACTCGTTGCTCCTCGGGCATTTCAAAGAGTTGATTGGTATCGCCAATAAGGGCTTCCATTACTTCAATACAGCGCTGTATTTCTTCCTGACTTAGCTGTTTATCGGCCTCTTCTTTCATAAAACAAAGGATTGAAAATTATGGCTGCAAAGGTAGGGATTAAACCTGATTTCGACTTTATAAAACTAGGAACTCCTAAAAGTGCTGTGTATGAAATTATAAAAATTTGCGTCCTTGTGTAAGAAATCCATTGCCTATTGGTACTAGTAATTTGAGAATAAGGCAAAATGACGGAAAACGAAATCAATCACATTTTTCAAACCTGGTTAAAGCAGCATAAAGCTTTACTATTTAAAATAGTAAGGTCCTATGCCTTTAACGAAGAAGACAGAGATGATCTTTTTCAAGAAATCGCGATTCAGGTTTGGAGATCTGTGTCGAGTTTTAAGCAACAATCAGCGGTAACCACTTGGCTCTATCGCGTTGCGTTAAACACGGCCATCAAATGGACTACCAAGGAGCGAAAGCACCAAGATAGACATGAGTCGATTGATATCAGTCAGCACATCATTGAAAGTCATCAACAGCCAGACGATCGGCTGGCTTGGTTGTATGAAGAAATTGCCAAACTCAATGAGGTAGATCGTTCACTCACCCTCTTATTATTGGATGGGTTCAGTTATAAAGAGATGTCCAAGATTTTGGGAATTTCTGAAAGCAACGTAGGAGTGAAGATCAGCCGAATCAAAAAACATTTAACCACTAAATCTGAAAAATCATGATCGCCATGGAATTTAAGGAAATGAAAAAAATATGGGATACGCAGAACGATGAAGCACTTTATGTGATCAATGAAGATGCACTGCACAGAAGAATTAAAGCAAAGAAAATGGGCACAAAGAGAACAACCACTTTTGCAGAAATTATACTTATCGCCTCTAATTTTATTGGGGGAGGAGTAGTAATCATATCGCACTTATTGAAAAATAGTGGTAATGTAGCTGCATTTAGCATGGGGGTTATGATGATGATTGTAGGAGCTTACATTTTGTTCATACGTTCACAAAGAATCAAAAGAGATCAACAGACGGATATTTCAATTTTGGGAGATTTGGAGAACGCGATCGATAACATTAACTATCGCATTAAGTTATCTCAATCCATGATTTGGTATTGCTTAATCATTATTGGTTTTAGCATGTACACAGTGCTCAACAGTGAAAGATCTGTATTCAACATTATTTTAATCTCTGGTTTCTTTATTATTGGCTTTATTATGAGCCGCTGGGAGCATAAGCACTTTAATCTTGGGAAAAGGAAACAACTCCTAGACCTAAAGGAAAAATTGATCAACGAATTCGAGATGTAATTCAAAGTTTACAGCCTGTAAGGAATTGTTATTCAGGTTTCATATTAAAAAAGGCTTCCTCATTCAGAATGGGGAAGCCTTAATTTTTAAGTTATGGTTATCTTCAAACCTAAACCAAATTATCCTTAAAGAACTTAATTGTTCGTGTCCATGATAAAGTTGCTGCTGCTTCGTCATAGCGTGGCGTGGTATTATTATGGAACCCGTGGTTTGCATCAGGATAGATAAAAGCCTCATGTTTTACCTTATTCGCTTTTAATACTTCCTCGTAAGCAGGCCATCCCGCATTCACTCGCGTATCTAAACCACCATATTGTAACATCAATGGTGCTTTAACTTTAGCGGCATCTTCCGCAGAAGGCTGACTACCATAATAAGGAACTGAAGCGGATAGCGTAGGTACTTTCACCGCCATCATATTGGCAATCCAACCACCAAAACAGAAACCAACCACGCCTATTTTGCCATTGCAATCTGGGTGATTGCGTAAATGCTCATATGCCGCAATAAAGTCTTCTAACATTTCATTTCTATCGCGCTTGCTTTGCATGGTTCTACCTTCATCATCATTGCCAGGATAACCACCCAGCGGAGTGAGGGCATCGGGTGCTAAAGTGATAAAACCGTCTACAGCAGCTCTGCGTCCTACATCTTCGATATAAGGGTTTAGACCACGGTTTTCATGCACGACAACAATTCCAGGCAACTTACCGCTCGCATTATTGGGTTTAGATAACAGGCCTTTGATGGTGCCACCACCTTTTGGCGATTCATAATTGATATAATCTGAACTGATTCTTATGTCATCTGGAGCCACCAGCATAGTGTCTTTGTAATTGGGCATCATAAAGCCCATAAGGGAGGTTATGGTAATACCACCAATCGCATAAATGGAAAGCTTCTCCATAAATAGCCTTCTATCAATCTTACTGTGGGCATAGTCATCGTACAGTTTGAAAACTTCTGGATTGACTTCTTCTTTGGTCAGCTTTTTCATGGGGATCAGAGATTTGGTGGTTTAAATTATTAATTGCCTGTTCAAGATAGTTGAAAATGAGAGTTAAGGCAACTTAATAATTCGGCTAATTAAAGTGGAGCAGTAAATCGATACGCTTTTATGGAAAGTAACGACACATAAATGTAGTAGGCCAAAATCCCAATTTTTTGTGCCAATCCACCAAAATCACTTTCCCTGAAAAAACCGGATATAATGAGTAACCAAACTAAAACGATGAGTGGTTTGGTTATAGTTGCCCAATAAGAATCTTTTCTAAGCTGCTTAGCAATAGTGAATCCGGCAATCATGAAAACTAATCCACTTCCCATTGCCCCAATAATATGTAGCCAAGAAGTGAGTGCAGAAAAGTTCTCATAATTCATAGGTGCAGCGCCAATAGCGATCAATAAACCGGAAAATGACAACAGGATAAAAGGGTAGCGCTTAACATTGCCATGGTTTACCAATTGCATCAGCTTGAGCGAAAAAATGGTGATAAGAATACCCGGAACAAAAAAGCCAAAGAGGGCATAAAGAAGATTATTAGGAGTTCCGACACTGCTTAATTCACTGAAGGCTTGAGTCAGATGATTATAACCTGGTAATAAATTTGAGAAAATGACATAGGCAATTATGCATACCGTTGAGCCTATTATTCCAAAGAGGGATATGATTCGATTATTCATGGATTAAACGCTTAAAAATTGATGAAGTCATTGATAAGGAGCAGGGCATCGGCTATTTCATTCTCGGTGTTGGGCGAGGTTGATTTGTTTAGTTCGTACCAGCCCAAATAGAACAGCATAAGGATTTGAGCCTTCTTGTGGGCTATTTCATGGGAGTAGCCCAAGTCTTGGATCAGAAGTGTTATAAAGCTTAGACGTTCGTCACTGAGCTGTTGCAAGAGTTGTTTTGTGTTATTATCACGTTCGCCAAGCGTTCTTAGATAGAACATAAAATCCTTTCTAGATTTGTCCTCGAATGATAATTGAATAAAGCTTTTGAAGCGTTTTTTACTGTCTGTTTCCTTATTCAATTCTTGAAGAATAGGCGAGGTGCTGTGCTCAAACCAATAGTGGATTAACTCATTAAGGAAATTGTCTTTAGTTTTGAAATGCCAATAGAAGCTTGACTTGTTACACTTGAGGTGTTTTGCAAGGCGTTCGACATTTATCCCATCCAATCCTTTTGTGGCGAACTTTTGGGCACCTGCTTTTAGCCATTCATTTCGATCTACTTTTGTGATTGCCATAGTATAGACGGTAACGTTTAGATCAAAGGTATGTAAATTATATAGACGATAACGTTTATAAATGAGTAATTATTTTACGGATGCACCTTCTTTCCGTTAAAGTACTCAGTTCATCAAAAAGGGGTGAGTCAACTCAGATTTATACCTTATCTTGATTCCGAATAAAAGAGCCCAAATGATGAAGAAATTGATAGCCCTCCTTTTTGTGACATTCTTAAGCGTGAACCTTCATGCCCAAAAGGCTGAGGTTGAAAAGGCCTATACAAAAGAAATTAAGAACCTTACTTTGGAAAAGCAGCTGGAGAAGGCTTTTCAGGTCATAGATGAACTTGAGGCTCAATCTCAAAGTGATTTGGTGTTGCTGACAGAAATTGAAGCGCCTCCATTTAAGGAAACCAAACGTGCCTTAAAGTATAAAGAAATGCTTGAAGAAGCCGGTGCTGATCGGGTGTGGATTGATGAAGTGGGGAATGTATTGGCTTTAAAGAAAGGTACTAAAGGAGGAAGAACTGTCGCCCTAGATGCGCATTTAGATACGGTGTTTCCTGAAGGCACAGATGTGAAAGTAAAATACAAAGGCGATACCATGTATGCACCCGGAATTGGTGACGATACCCGAGGTTTGGTGGTAGTGCTAACCACTTTAAGGGCATTGAACAAGGCTGAAATTCAAACAGAAGCGGACTTACTTTTTGTGGGCACAGTGGGCGAAGAAGGCTTGGGCGATTTAAGAGGTGTCCGTCATTTATTCGAATCAGGTGAAGTGAAAATTGATTCTTGGATTTCCATTGATGGAGGTTCTATTGGCCGAGTGAACAATCAGGGTTTGGGCTCAAAAAGATACAAGGCCATTTTCAAAGGACCAGGCGGTCACTCTTGGGGAGCTTTTGGTTTGGGAAACCCTCATCATGCCATTGGAAAAGCGATTGATTATTTCACACAAGATGCCTCTAAATTCACAGCAGAGGGACCGAAAACTAGCTTTAATGTGGGGCGAATGGGTGGAGGAACTTCAGTGAACTCTATTCCTTTTGAGTCTTGGATGGAAGTGGATATGCGCTCGGTAAGTCCTGATCGCTTAAATCAAATTGATAAGATCTTTAAAGACGCCATGAACCGTGCTTTGGTAGATTACAATAACAGCGGCATCAAAGGCGAGAAACTTACTTTGGTGTTAGAGCAAATAGGAGATAGGCCCAGTGGCGAATTGGCAACAAGCCTTGCTTTGGTGCAGCGTTCCATGGCAGCTACTCAGTTCTTTGGTGAAGAACCTTCATTGACGAGAGGTTCTACCAACTCTAATATCCCAATCGCCTTGGGCATTCCAGCAGTTACGCTTGGGCGTGGTGGTGTAGGATCAGACGGGCATGCATTGACGGAATGGTGGTTAAACAAAAATGGCGCTGATGCCATCAAGTTGGCCTTATTAGTCACTGTAGCCGAAGCTGGTTTAGATAAAAATAGAAAGATCAGTAATAAGTAATTACTTGTTCTTTCCCTGAGTTTGCGAAGGGTCTAGAGTTTAATTATAGTTCCTTCGCTGTGCTCAGGATGAAAACCATACAACAGTTTTCAGTTGATAACTAAGTACCCTTGTATCTTATAATAGATGATCCCAACTATTTCAACCCACTTGCGGTATGCGGATTGCTCAATAAAACCTTAAAGACTTCCCAGCGTTTTTCTGGCTGGTCTGCTGTTCCTCCATGGGCTTTGATGTATTCGCCAACAAGGTCTCTACCGAGGTTATAATTGATTACATAGCTTCTGTATTGATCAAAAAAGCGGGTGCGTTGCAAAGCACGGTCGGGTTCGTAGAGTAAGTATTTCTCAAGCCATTTGGCGGCTTCTTCTCTACTTATCTCTTTGTTCAAGTACTTTCTAGCTGCTTCGTTTCCTGCATAGTCCAGTTTAGAACGTAACTCTTGAATCTCATAATACTGTTCTGCTTTGTTGGGGTCTATTCCGGCCAAAGGAAAGAGTACTTCCTTTTCGAACTTGATTCTTTCTTCGCCAGGAAAAGCCACATTAATACCGTAGTTGGCACTTCCTTCCGCTATAAGCGACTGAGGAGAAAAAAGCGGATACACTGAAAATTCTTTCCAGCCTTTTCCATTCACTAAGTTTTGTTCTAGCAAAGCATTAAAAACATGGTGACCTGGATAACCTTCATGGCAAGCCAAATCGATGGCTCTTTCAATGTAAATTGGAAAGTCGGTATTCAACTGAATCAAACTGTTACTATTGCCTTGATAGTAATTGTAACCCGACCAAGATTTGTCATTTACGTATTCTAAAGCAAAATTCTCGTTTTCTGGTAGGTTGAAATGCAAATCGGTACGTTTTCTAGCTTCTGTAATGGCCGCTCTAAACACAGCATCCAATTTGTCTTGAGGAATCACAAACTGACTAGCATAAGCTGCATACCGTTCTGAAATACTGCCTTCCCCTTTAAGTGCATGGTCAAGATCGTTTAACAAACTGTCAAAATGCGATAGCTCATAATGAGGCGGTTCGGCATCGTATAATAGCTTTGCTTCTTCATCGAAAGAGAATGACTTTCCAGCCATCATTTCCACTTTGGTTTTCACAGCCGTCAACTGCTTTTTCATCATGTTTAAGCGTGATTGTTCAAGCTCGGTAAATCCGTCACTATTAACTAATTCTAGCTGCATGAGTAGCAAGAAAGCCCTTTCTCTAAAATCTGTGGAAGGAAGTACTTCAAGCTTTTTACCCGTTGGCTTCCATTCTTCAGGGCCATAATAAGCGTCCACAAAGTCTGAATCGTATTGGCCAATTTCCAATACTAACTTCACATAGGCTTCAGAAATTGAATTCATTTCTACGGTTGATTCACTGGGCTTTCCGCAAGAAAGGCAGGAGAGAATGAATAAGGTAAGTAAAAGGCTTTGCTTTTTCATTGCTTCGAAAATTATGACTTGAATCAAATGTAAGTGATTTGTAAATTGGTTTAAAATGGGACATTAAAAAAACGCCTTATGCTGAAAATTCAACATAAGGCGCTTCATGAAATTTGAAGTATGCTAAACTTTGAAGGTTTTCCACTTTCCTTTTTTGAACCAATACCACGATACCGCAGCAATCAAGGTTTCGGAAAGCGTAATGGCCAAATAAACGCCCAAAGGTCCCCAACCTAGAATAAGCGCAGCAACATAAGCCACCGGAATTTGGAACAACCAAAAGCAGAAGAAGTTAATCACTGTAGGCACTTTGGTATTTCCCGCTCCATTAAAGGATTGGGTGAGCACCATGCCATAGGCAAAGAATACATAACCAGCCGCAATGACCTGTAAACTCAAAGCGCCAGCTTCTACCACGGCAATATCAGCTTTAAACCAGCCCACAATGGTTTTGGCAAATAGCAGGTAGATCACAGAAATACTCACCATAAAAATGGCATTGTATTTAGCCGTTGTCCATACTGATTTTTCGGCCCGATCGGGTTGTCCAGCGCCTAAATTTTGCCCAACCAGTGTAGCTGCTGCATTACTCATTCCCCAAGCGGGCATTATAGTAAACATCATTACGCGAATGGAAATGCCATAACCAGCCAACACATCGCTGCCAAACTCAGAAATAATTCTGGTCAGTATTACCCAAGAAGAGGTGCCGATAATGAACTGACCAATGCCGCCTAAGGAAACCTTGATCAAACCCCACATGATTTTGCCTCGGAATACCAAATCCTTAAGACCAATTTTAATGCGACTGCCGCCCATAAAGAGCAACACGAGCTGTCCTATTACCGCCACTCCACGACCGATATTGGTAGCAATGGCTGCGCCTTCCACGCCATAGGCTGGAATAGGGCCAAAGCCGAAAATGAACATCGGATCAAGGATAATATTGATTCCGTTGGAGAGCACTAAAGTCCACATGGCGATAGAGGCGTTGCCCGCACCACGGAAAATGGCATTGATTAAGAATAGCAGTACAACTGTAATATTTCCCCCAATCATAATTTGGGTATAACGATAGCCTTCTTCGATCAAATCGGGTTCTCCGCCCATTAAACCGAGGATTTCCTTAGGATAAATAATACCGAAAACACCAATAACGGTGGCGATAATTGTACCTAGAAATATGGCTTGAACTGCAGTTTTGGAGGCGCCTACCATGTTTTTTTCGCCTGTTCTACGGGCTACAACTGCGGTGGCCGCCATACTTAAACCTATCGCTAAGGCATATACTAAGGTGATTACGGACTCTGTGAGCACCACAGTGGCAATGGCGTTAGTACTTACCTGCGACACAAAAATCATGTCCACCAAAGCGAAAGTAGATTCCATCAGCATTTCCAAAATCATTGGAATGGAAAGAA
>CAXBPM010000122.1:0-8273 GCA_963977345.1 uncultured Roseivirga sp. | reverse complement strand
TTGGATAATACTTGTGGTCTTCTATTCGTTTCCTTACCCCTTTGCCATCGAATACTATCAACATCCCTGGTGTTTCAGGCGACCCAGTAACATATTGATATACCTGTGAAGTATCGACTGCGATTTCATAAGTAACCCACTTCGGCCCGCGTCTTACCTGACTAAACTTGATCAAATTACTTCTCTCATTGCCCTCGAATTCCACCCCGCTAAACATTTCACTTGGCGAACCATCCATATTCCATGAGTATCTGTTCTCCACCCTTCTATCCTCCAGCACCTCGAAAGTTTTGTCTTGTACTTGCCTCCCAGCCTCATCAAACAAGGCATAGGTCTCTCTTATTTTAGTAATGGTCTTACTTTCGCTGTCATATCTATACCAGTCAATTTGACTTTCCACCACCTGACCATTAAGCGAATAATCAGCAATGGATTTAGAAAATTGTGCAAAGGAAGTGTTCGTTGTTATCACCAAAACCACCACCGTTAAGTTCAGTATCTTTCTCATTTCAATTGGTTTAGCTTGTGTCATAAAAGCGCTCAAAAAATCGCTTATAGCAATCGATAAGGTTTGAAGTAGCCATCATCTATCCTAACAAACTTACAGTCAACACCAGTGCAATTCAATACCGCCTCAACGGCATTGGAGATACCCTCCAGACGGTATAAAAACAAATCACGAAATGAGTATTCCAACCTTTAGCTTGGAGCCATTGTCTTTAGATATTGTAGAAATGCCTAGTCAAATTGACTGGCCACTCTACAATAAAAACCATGGTCGTATGCGTTAAATCATTAGGTTTCATTCAGGTCAATGGCATTAAACTTGTGGTTTTAATATTGAATATCGGCCTACTAAAGCAGTGGGCTCTACTTTATAAATAACCTAAACCAAATTAAAATTTAGAATTATGAGATTAAATGCAAAGCAAGAGATTCCGTTCAAAGGAATGATGAGGAGTATGATGATGTTGGTTGCCACAGTGTTTATACTTTCTAGCTGTAATATTGATGATGGGGATAGTCTTCCCGAAAATGTGGCCTATGTATCAATATATCAAGCATCGCCCAATGCGCCTGCTATGGACATTGGAATTGATAACAGGCAATTGAACATTTACCCATTCGACTATGCAGATTACACTGGGTATTTAAGGTTCTTTACAGGAAGTCGTAATTTCAAATTCACCCCAGACAATGCCAATAATATAGTAGCCGATACTACCTTTGCTTTAGCTAATGGTAGAACTTACTCTATATTTACCGTGGGTAATTACAATGACTTGAAAGTGCTCAAATTGGAAGATAATTCCGATGCGCCAAGTGATGGAAAAGCCAAAGTAAGACTGGTGAACTTGTCGCCAGACGCGCCCGCTTTAGATGTTTCGGCCAATGATCAAAATGATCCATTATTTAGCGGCTCCACCTTTATGGACGCTTCTGATTTTATTGAGCTTACCGCAGCTGAATATGACCTGATGGTCACTTCTCCAGAGGATAACAGTATTCAACTTAATGTGCCTGATATCAAATTTCAGAATGGATATTATTACACCATTATTCTAAGAGGATACCATGTTCCGCCAGCGGGTAATAACAATTCGTTGAGTGTGGAAATTATAGTCAACTAAATCAGATGAGTAGAAAGCAGAAAGGCAATCCATATGGATTGCCATTCTGCTTTTGTATTTTCAATTTCTAAAGAATAATGATCAGCAAGAGAATGATGATGATAGCTCCCGAAGAGATGTAAAGCCCCCCTCCTCCACTATCGCGAATATCTCTTTTCATCGTACGCACTTCTTTGCGCAATTCCTTCCTTTCAGTCCTGGTCAAACTAGACTTGTCCATGTCTTTGATTTCATTCAATCGAACGACCATTGCTTGCATTTCTTCATGCGTGAGTTTCTCTGCTGAATCCGTAGTAACAGGGTCATTCTTTGGTGCAGCATTCATTTGGCTTGGAACAAACATTAATAGTAGTATCCCAAAAGTGATATAGATAGATAACTTTTTCATCGCTTAAAATTTAATGTTTCAAGAATAACTGAGAAGTTACATCAAATGTTTGTTATCTACCAGTAGACTCTTAAAATCTTATCTTTTCCTGAGCTTCGATTCACTCTTGACTTCATAAAATTGGTTGTCCGAAGTCATAAAACCAAAGACCCAATCTGTTGATTTACCTTTAAAAACCATGATTAAGTCTCCAATCTTCACCAACGCATAACTACTTTCGCTCACATTGATTAGTTGATTGTTTGTACGAATGAAAAAACCCCTCGTATTCCCCGTTTGTCTATACTTATCCAATACCAACTCTGAATAAACTATTTTCAATCCAGAGTTAACTTCATTCCTGTAGGCCAATATGTACTTTACTACCTTTTTCAAAATCAACAACCACCAAATGGTAAAAGGAAAAAGTAGAATAGGCAGGAACCATAAACCAGAAAACAATGGGGTAATGACAATCCAACCCAAAATGAGAAGAATCCATAAACGATTTTTGATGGCTCGATTTCTAGCTTTCTTCAATAGCTCAAAATCATCTTTGGTCATTTGTAGCTCTTTTTCCTTAGGTACAAAGTTCTGATTCCTGTCTACATCGGGAACAATCGCTTTGATCTTATCTTCGCTGATTTCCGCTTCTGCGATGATCTTATCATAAAAAATAGATTTTGAGTATTTTGAATAATGGATTTCTACCTCGTGCCCAACAGACATCTGACTATATATATTGGCGTCCACGGGTAATTTTTTATCATCAAAATACAAATAGTAGCTTCGTCTAGTTGTGGTTTTACTTCCACCACTCCCTCGGCTTCCACCACTAGAACTATGTGAGGTGGTAATGTCGATATGCTTATCTGTAATCGTTCCGGTGAGTATAAGTTTCTTCCTTTTGATAAAATCCATAATGAAGCCCCTCATAATAACTATAAGAACTGCTATGAAAAACAAAAAGAAGACGCCAAACATGATTAAAGGAGCAGTGTCTTCCATGTCTGAAAAGAAGTTATCCCAAAAAAAGAACTTAATGAATGCGAAGAAAAAGAGCATAAAAATTGAAACCCCAATTAGGTTAGTCTTCGCCTTTTTTAACTCTGCGGGTAGTAAATCCGCTTCTACTTCTGAATAAGCCATACCCTTTTTTTGAGTACAATTACTAGAAGTTATGACCACAGCACTATACCATGCTACGGGTATATTCTTATACCCAATAAAAAGAAAAACGCTTTCAAGTGACCCTGAAAGCGTTTCAATAACTGAATATTCTTTTTCTCTATAAAATCACTTTCCCTCCAAGCACCACTCCGTGGCTAAATGAATCTCTTGTGCTATGCGTTTCTCCTGGCGCCAGGTTCCCTCCGCTCACAAAATTCAATGGCACATAACCATCTGTTCTGAATACTTCTAAAAATAGATTGCATGAACGATTGATCATACCTGAAAAACCAAGAACAAACTGATTCTGCCTTTCCCAAGGAGCACCTTCTGGTCCCGCAATGAATTTCGAAAATTCACCTGATAGGGTATACACCGCATTACTCTCTGGGTTAAAAATATACTTTGCTCCAATATCGAAAGAAGAAACTTTAGAAGCCTCAAACACGTCCAATGGAGGGTTTGGATTGAAAGTACCTGGCCATTCTTTCAAGGTTTTTGAAAAACTTCCTTGTACCACAAACTTATTTCCCACATTCAATTTTCCGTAAGCCGCATAAGCTGAATTACTGTCTTGACATGGATTGAAATGAGTTACTGGATAAGCATGACAATAAGCGCTACCAAACACAAAAGACCCTCCGACATTTAAATCGGTTTCCTCACCCAAAGACATGGTGTAATTGACATCAGAAACAAAATTGTTGATTTTTGAAGGTACGTTCGTACCATTTCCCACTGGAGTAGACAAGGCCCGGAACTGACTACCGCCCTGCACTGCCATAAACTTGGCATGAATCCCAGCTTTTCTGTAGCCTACCTGTAAACCGTAGCCTAAACCACCGAAGGCATGCCAGGTAGTTGAATTAGAAAAAGGGCTAACGCTCCCCACTTGGCCAAAAGGCGCATCCATTTTACCTATTGCACCATATACCGGAGATTTATTCAAATCGCCCAATACCAAAAATGCCTTATAAAGTTGAATTTGATTCCTCGTCAGAGTGGTTATGGTTCCTTGTCCGAAGCTCTGTTCTGGGTTATACAGCAATTCTGCATGTACGGTAATCCAGTTGTTTATTGCTCCGGTAGTTGAAATCTGAAAGGAGTGAACCACCGCTTCGGTAACGGTTTTCCCAATCTGATTGGATGAAGTTGGATGACGCATGAGGTACGCAAACTTTGAATCCTGATTCGATCTTTGATAATCAAATATTGAAATCAACGAAGTACCGATTGTTAAGCTCCTATCCTTTAAAGCTCCTTTCTGTCTTTCTTCTAACAGAATATTCACCTTCCTTAAATTCTGGCTTGGATCCAGCATTTTGTAAGAAAATGAAGAATTGATTCCAATTGTTCCTTTGGAATCTTCTTGCGTGCCATTTTGAGCAATAGCCCAATTGCACAATAGCATCATTGCGAAAAATACTTTTTTCATGGTTCTTCTTAAAAATTAAATGAAACGAAAACAAATGGAGAGGCCATTCAAATTACATTGTCAGTTACCTGACATAAAAAATCATACAAGTGTAGCGTATTCACATAAAAAGGCCAACCATGAGCCCTATTTTTATTCGATTGGACACAGAAAAGCCGGATCAGTAAGTTGAAAATTTCACTCATCCGGCTAGCTGTTGTATTTTAAGTGAATTTACTTCACCGCAAAATGAATGTCAGTAATTAACTCATTGTCTGGTACTTTCCCTGGCATACTTACATACTCTTCAAAAGGAGGGATTCCCTTTACAATCTTAATTGCTTTTGCTCTATGCATATTATGCATGGCCGACCAAGCATTGCCTAAGTGTTTATATGGACCTGTATGGCGAAGCGTGTACACTTTAGTCGCTGGAATTTCGCCTGCTTTAAACCCTGAAGGTAAATCATTTGGAACAGCGTTGACAGGTATTGCTGAAGTGTATTCGACTTTTCCATTTGCGAAGTCCCATTTATGGTAAATCGAGAACATCTTTCCAGCCATAATATCTTTCTTCCCTTCGAAGAACTCCCCTAGCCTACCAAAGTCCCGTTTCATGTCCTGATCTATTGAGTCAATAGTAGAATGGCCATGAACACCAATGTACTGTACTTTGGATAAAGCTTGTTCTCCTCTAAAATCAAGTTTAGAATGTACTCCACCATCCTCTACGTAATCCTTCAAAAGGTTTAAGCCTCGTTCATAATCCATACCTATGAAGCCAAGCATCATCTTCTTCATCCAAAACATAAAAAAAGGCAAACTACTGTCCATAAACCAAGTCAGCTTGGTTCCATCTGAAGTAGGAGCTAACTCAAAACGAACTTTCGCTGTAGATTTCCAAGGTTTTAAGAAGGTTAAATCAAGGTCTAAGGATTTATTTTCTACCTCGCTGGTAATGCGCATGTTTCCTGATCCAATTCTGCTACCCTCCCATTCATAGTATTTAGCATCGGGGGCTACTTTCACTATGGTTTCTGGTTCCAGAATAAGCCAAGGCGACCAAGCAGGCCAATGATTGAAATCATTTAAAGCTTTAAAAACCTTATCGGGAGATGCATTTATTTCAATGCTGCGGTTTAGATCAATTTTAGGCATGGGGTCAGGAGTGTTGGTTTACACTTCTGAATTTAAATAAAATGTATGAAAAGATGGGTGAATCGCTAAAGAAGAAATGAAGTTAGGCTATTTAATCTCATAGGAGAAGCTTACTGCTCCAGAAACGACCAAATCCTTCCGAATGCACTTTGCATCAATCTCTTTATTAGCTTTCAATGCTTCTTTTAATTCGTTCAAACGATAATAGGTTTCAGAAACAAAGCCTATCTCTTTTCCATTATACTCAATTGAAATTTGGGGAGATTCATTTTCAAGCTTTAGTATTACTGAATTACCAGTTCCTAACTGCTTAAAACTCGACTCTTCTATTTCAAATTCAGCTAAATCAAACGTACCAAAACCAGAGGCTAAAGCCATTTGACCTTCCTCATTCAGGTTACGAACAACGGTTGCTTCTTCTTTGTGCAAATCCTTGTCTAACAACAACGCATTCGATAAAAAACCAGCTACTTCTAAAATCATAAATTTATATTTAGATATAATGGCAATACGCCATTGCAACTACCTGAGTTGCACAAACCATGATACTCTTTTTCAAACACAAAACTGAATGAATTTATGCTAATCGGTTCATTCGCCAAGGTGAATAATTTTAGATTGAAAAAAAACTCACCCAAAACGCAAGTTATTTTACGAGTTGGCATCAAAGCTATTATACGATAAATATAAACTCATGAAATCGATGTTCCTTAAATCTGGCATGGCCCTTTTCCTTCTTCTCAGTTTTAGCTGCGGTGGAGATGACTCCCCTCAAGAGGAAGAAGAAACTAATCAAGATCTGCCAGCAGTTTTTGAAAATTTTACAGATAATGTAACGGTATATGTTGACGGTTCATTTGTAGTCATTGAAACTGATGACGTACCAAACCACCCGAGCCCTTACTTTGCACAATCAGATGCTAGATATGAAGCTTATAATGGCAGTAACAGCAATTTCAAGATAAACCCAAACAGTATTGTTACGCAAAGCATCACTATACGCATCCCTTTAACCCCAACAGAAGCAACTAACAAACAAGCAACCCCTTTAGGCGCTATTGGAGTCTCTGTGAATGGCGTGGTTTTCTTTAATCAGTATGCAGGCCCAAACCAACCGCTTACCAACGAGATTGATTCTTTCGATCAATACCTTGGCCATCCGCAGCAGTCTGGCACTTATCATTACCACCAAGAACCGCTTTACCTGACAGCCACATTAGGCAGCGATAAGCTTTTAGGTTGGTTGTTAGACGGCTTCCCAGTGTATGGCCCAGTAGAAAATGGAACAAGAGTAACCAATGCTGATGTAGATGATTATCATGGGCATAGCCATGTAACAACAGAATATCCAAATGGAATTTACCATTACCATATCACAGATGCTGACCCATACATTAACGGAAGTGGCTTTTTTGGTGTAGCAGGAACGGTTTCTAACTAATCGAAAATGAAAAAGCTTATACTTTATATTGGCCTTTTACTCTGTACCTATGAAGCTACGGTAACTGACCTTAAAGACAGCCCTATAATTCCAGATATTTCTGTGGATGCGGATGAAGCTAATTTAAGAAGGAATGGTGCTCTCATGCTTTTGGATGACAAACCGTTTTCGGGTCATTTGGTTAGCTACCATTCCAACGGACAGCTGGAATCTGAAAACACTTATTTTGAAGGGCTTCGCGAAGGGAAGTCTAGTCAATTTTATAGTGACGGAAGCTTTAAGGAAGAAAGGTGGTACAATGAGAATCAAAAAACAGGCACCCATTATGGTTGGTGGCCTAATGGAAATATGAAATTTGAATTCCATTTTGTTGACGGACTTCATCATGGAGAAGCCAAAGAATGGCAAATAGATGGCCAACCTTATAAATTCTTCACCTATACTATGGGTCAGGAAGATGGTTCTCAAAAAATGTGGGAATCAGACGGCAGCATTAGGGCCAACTATGTGGTAAAAGATGGCCATCGATATGGTCTTATTGGATTGAAAAATTGTAAATCAGTTGATAATGAAACAGGAACATTTAGCGCTATACCTTAT
The DNA here is from genome assembly GCA_963977345.1 of uncultured Roseivirga sp. GTDB lineage: Bacteria > Bacteroidota > Bacteroidia > Cytophagales > Cyclobacteriaceae > Roseivirga. The sequence goes on along the minus strand of CAXBPM010000122.1, from coordinate 492 downwards.
TAGTTTCAGCCTTCTGTTTCTTTTTGGCTGCGCGAACCAAAACACGGAAACTAAAGGAACACCACTCCCCTTTTATAATTCGGCAGACTTTACTCCAGAATGGATAAACGAGGAAGATGAGCAGTACTCACAAATTCATACCATCGCAAACTTTAGTTTTCAGAACCAAAGCGGAGATGTGATTAACAATGAAAGCCTAGCTGGAAAAATATACGTAGCCGATTTCTTCTTTACCATTTGCCCTAGCATATGCCCAAAAATGACTTCGAACTTAGAGAAAGTTCAAACTGAGTTTGCCAATGATGAATCAGTCATGTTGGTATCTCATACCGTAATGCCTTGGGTTGATTCGGTTGGGGTATTAAAAGCTTATGCAGATATGCACGGCATTGAGAACAGTAAATGGCACCTACTCACAGGTAACACTGAGAAGATTTACCAACTGGCGCGTCAGTCTTATTTTGCTGAAAAAGAAATTGGTTTGGATAAAGG
>CAXBPM010000121.1:0-8329 GCA_963977345.1 uncultured Roseivirga sp. | reverse complement strand
TGCCCAAATATACAGTTCCAAATAGCTACTGAAAAGAATTGAGTCTTTGTTTATTTAGATAACGGCCTGTTTAGTCCAAAGGAATTTCTTGGGCTATAAAATAAAGGTTAAGAATGAATGTAGATTATTTACTGCTTCTCATCTGGTTTAAAGCAATCTCGGCCAACATTGGCCATTTGTCTGCTTCTTCAAAGCTTATCACAAACCAGTCTTTCAATGGAGGTTTGGTTTTGAAGGGGTTAAGCAATTCATATTTATGAATGCCCTCCGACTCTGGTTCGAAATTTCTTCCTAAACGAACTGTAAGTGACCTTTTATAGAAAAAGGCAAAGTTTTTACCCTTCAGTTGAATTCCTGGAGATGACATCATTGTCCCTTCTTCCACCTCAGGATGCTTGGTAATGATGGTGTCCCTTACTTGGTTGAATAATTCTTCTTCCATAATAAAATTGTCTATTTGATTGATGTTCAATATAAATCCTGAGCATTCTTGCCCAAGTATGAGTTTGAGTAAGCCATCTGACGTTGAAAATCTGTAAATTCGTGAACTTTACAGCTGAATTTAATCAATCCGAAATGAAAAAGTATCTAATAGTTTTCCTTATGACGATCCTAATGGGGTGTGGAGGGACAAAAACTGAGAATAAAATTGAAGAAGTAAAAATGGATCCTCCCAAAATGGAGCATCACTCTGCTAGCATCACTAAAGTTTTTGACGCTCATGGTGGTTTTGGTAACTGGTCTGAAATGAAGCAGCTTTCTTATGATATGTCGAACGGGCAACATCACCTGATTGAGCTTCAAAGCAGATATACAAGAATTGTGTCTGAGAAGGATACTACTGGTTTTGATGGCAATGAGGTGTGGATGATGCCCGCAACGGCCAACGCTTCTCGAGCAAGAATGACCTATAACCTCTATTTCTACTTTTATGCATTCCCTTTTGTTGTAGGCGATCAAGGAGTCATATATGAAGATGTAGAACCAATGAATATTTTGGGCACAACATACAATGGAGTTAAAGTGTCATATGAAAGCGGAGTAGGTGAGTCATCAAAAGACAATTATATTATTTATTCTGACCCAGAAACCAACAAAATGGCTTGGCTAATGTATACCGCCACTTTTGGTGGAGAAGAGGCAAGTGACAGATGGAGCTTGATTAAGTATGATCAATGGCAAACCATCAACGGAATTACCATTCCAAAATCTTTGCAATGGTATCAGTATAAAGATGGAGAAGTAGGTGGAATGAGAAACGAAGTGCTTTTCGAAAATGTAAAGCTTTCAAAAGAAGTTCCTAGCATGGATAATTTCAAAATGCCTGAAGGTGCACAAATAGCTCCAAAGGGATAGAAGAGCATAAAGCATAATCTGTTAAATAGAAATGTCGCAATGGGGTAGCCCTGTTGCGACATTTTTTTGTACTGGGGTTTTTCACCACAGGCTTGGTAAGAAATGACAAATAAACGTGTCATTCTTTCCCCATATTTGTCCGCTTACAGGATTCTTGTTTTCATTTTGACAGCAATTTTCTCTATTCGAAAAGAAAACTCTACATAAAGTTGTGGAAAGAGCTGTTTAAAGAAAATAATAGTTACTTGGAACAGAACTTGCTTGAAGAGTAATCGTTTAACGAAGCCATATATGAAACCAAATTCACACAACATGAAAAGCATTTTTAAATTAGTGCCAGTCTTCTGTGTACTGTTCTTTGTACTTTCTTCTTGTAAGAGTCAAAAAGCAGTGGTTGATGCCAACCAAGAACCAGAAGAAGTTATTGAAGAAACCATTCCAGAGCCAACTCCTCCTGTAAAGGAAGAACCAAAAGTAGACCCAGAGGCCGCTAATAGAGCGCTTGACGCTAGGTTGTCTAACTACTTTGGACAAATCGCGAATGCTTCTTCTATTAATGCAGCAAATAATAACATCAGAGAAGCCGTTGGAATGTTTAGTAATGGAGAAGCTCCAGTTTTGATCATTTTTTACGCAGCCAATGGAACTGAAGATTTTGACGAACCAACTACGATTACTAAGTACCTTAACTACTTAAAGGACCTTAAGAAGGCTCCACACAAGGTAAAGGAAATGGTGATGGATTCTCAAGGCAGAATCAAAGAGTTAGTATTAGTAAAGAAATAGTCAAAACACTCTAACACAAGAAAATTATGAACAATCAAATATTAAAAAGACTTTCTTATGTGGTTGCTTTAATGGCGGTTTTTGCTATTTCAACCCAAGCTCAAAGTCCAGTAGATCCCAATCGTGAAAAAGCAATTGATTCACTTGCATTGGAAAAAGTTAAAGACTTAGGTAAGTACATCGCTATTATTGGAAACAAGGACACTCCTTTTTCTGAAGCCAACCGCGTTATGGACAGGGCCGAAGAGCTATTCGCTCCAGGTAGTGAAATGGGCGTGTCATCGCTCGCTACGGAAGAGATCAAGTACTACAAAGTGCGTGAATATTTCCAGAGATTGATGGCGCTTAACTATGATAAGGTAAATATCGAATGGTATGATGTTCAGTATATATCTGATTTGGAAAGACAGCCTGACGGCCGATATGTTGGTGTAGTAACTGTTTACCAGAAGTTTGAAGGAACTACTGCGGATAAAATGAACTACAAAGACACGACTAAAAAGGATATTACAATTTACGTAGAAAAGAAAAAGACTCAAATTGCAGGTAGAACTATCGAATTTTGGGACGTAATTTTGGGCGATATCAGAGTATCTGAAACTTCAGTATGAAAAGACTAATTCTTCTTTCACTTTCTTTCTTCTTCGTTTTTACTTCATATTCATCTGCTCAAATTGTAGGGGATAATTATGAAATCGAGCAGCAACTGTTGGCAAGCACAAAGCAACTCAATCAGTTTTTTAAGCGCTTTAACGGAGAGGAAGACGTAAAAGGAAGAACTTTTGAGCCTGATGATAGGCAATACCGCAATGATAGGTTGCGTAAAAAATACTTCAGTATCCTCTTCGATGAGGAGGATACTGATATTTCTTCTCAAGCCAAGAATGATTTTGTTGAAAGAGTAACTCAGGGCGATAATCCAGAGTTTTTGAATTTGCATTCAAAAGATTGGTTCGCTGTAGTAAATACTACCTTTCTGTATAAAGGGAAAGAAGTGCCTTTGCTGCTTTACATGAAAATTCAACAAGAAGCCCTTGGTTATGAATGGGTGATAGCTGATATCGCCTTTGATCCATACAAAACCATGTTTGATAAGCAAAGAGGCGAAACTAAGGTGTTTCTACACCCAATGAGCCATGAGCTTGACTTCATGAACTTAAGAAAAGCCCTTTTGAAAGGAGGCGTTCCCGAGTCATATACTTTGGCCGATTACAAGCCAGATTTATTGACTGTTTTTCTCTACGAAGTGAAAATGGGGATTCTTCAATTTCAAACCGTAAACCGAATGAATTATCATTTCTTCGGTATTGATGGTTGGTATTTTTCTCTCACGAATTTTAACCGTGCCAGCGACAATTCGGGTTGGTTAATTTCAGACTTGCTCCAAGTCAATGCTTCTCAAAAGGAAGATTTGTTAAAATTAATTTATGAGAAGAAATAGACTCGTTTTATTGCTGCTATTTTTTAGCGCAAGTGCCTCACTATGGGCGCAATCTCCTGTTTTGGCCGACTCGGTGTTGGAAAAAAAGAAGGAGGGGGTAAAAGAAATTATCAGTGCGTTAGAATATTACCTTAATGTTATAGGTGCAGAGCGTACTGCTGTAAGCGAGAAAGAGGTGATCATTAGCAATAGCTATGCAAAACTCTTTGTCGACCCTAAAGTTCAAGTGGAAGATGATCTGGAGGAAAAGAGATCAACTCCGATCTTTAAAGACATCCAAGCCTATCTAAAAGACATTGACTTCTTCTTCAAGAATGTGGTTTTTGATTTCGAAATCACAGAAATATTGGTGCAAACCAAAGAGGACGGCACACCATTCTATAAGGCTGAAATCATAAGAAATTTGCAAGGCACTTCATTAAGTGGAGAGCCTGTAAACAGTAGTCAAAAGCGATTCATCGAATTGAATTTAGACCCTAGGAAGAGTGAATTAAAGATCGCCAGTATCTATACGAATAAACTGAGCAGAGATAAACAACTTAGAGAGTGGTGGTCGCTGCTCACATTTGGTTGGAAACAGGTTTTTAAAGATAAAATCAAGTTTCAAGGAGACAGTATGTCCAATCAGGACTTGGTGCGTTTGGCCTCCATCGATTCCCTTGATTTATCAGGAAATGACCTAGTTCTCAATCTCGATCCAATTTATCAGCTTACCAACCTGAAGTATTTGAAAATAAGCAATACATGGATCAATGACCTAAAACCTTTGCGATCCATCAATACATTAAAGTCACTGGATGTTTCCAATACTTCCGTTTTCGATCTTCAATACCTAAAATACCATAACGAAATAGAATCGCTTAATCTCTCGAATTGTCATGTAGAGGATTTCTCATTATTGAAGTCGTTTGAGAAATTAAAGAAGCTGAACCTGTCTAGAATCAAACAAATAGATTTGTCATTTATAAGTGATCTTACTTCTCTGGAAGAGCTAAACTTGTCAGAAGCCGGGCAAACGGCAACAGTTGACTTTTCTAAGCTGAGTAAGCTTAAAAAGCTTGATCTATCAGCAAGTGATATTCTCAGCTTGAATGGTTTTCAATCGGCAACAGGCTTACAAGAATTAAACCTTGAGTTGACAAATGTGAGTGACCTTGCTCCGCTTTCAGCCTTGGGGCAATTGAAGACGGTGAATATTACCAATACAAAGGTGGAATCACTTCAGCCTCTTGCTCAAGTGAAATCCTTGACAAAGATATACTGTGACAATGCACCGCTGGAAGAAGCCAGTACGGAGGCTTATGTGGAGGCCAATCCGCGAGTTTTAGTCGTGAGGAACACCAAGCAATTAGAGCAATGGTGGGGTGGAATGTCAGATATGTGGAAAGGCGTTTTATCGAAATACATGGATACGCCTAATCCAGGAAACGAAGATTTGATTCAGTTGTTAAGAATCGATTCTTTGAATTTAGAAGGAGCTGGAATTATAACTTTAGCGCCATTGGCTCAGTTGAAGAAAATTGCGCATTTGAACCTAAACTCCAATCCGTTAAAGAGCCTCCAGGGGCTTGAGTCAATGGAGCGTTTAGAGACACTTACGCTGAACAATACTGCTGTAGCAGATCTTTCGCCTTTGGCGAACTTATCTAACTTAAGGCATATTGAAGCTGAGAACACCAAGGTCAAAAATATTACTGATTTGGGACGATTGACAATGTTGAAATACTTGAGTCTTGAGGGAAGTAATGTTGATAAAACTGCTGTTTCGTTACTACTCGATAAGAAGGAAGACTTGACCGTGATTTTCCAAACCAAAGCCTTAAATGCTTGGTGGGGAATCTTGAGCGAGCCAATAAAACGAGCTTTTAAAGAAAATGTGGTGATGGCTGCACAGCCTTCAGCCAAACAATTGCATCAATTGGTGTCCCTTGAAAGGTTGAATATTCAAGGCTCATCTATCACCAGTTTGGCGGAACTGTCTGAGTTTTATCGATTGACAGAACTTAGCCTAAACCGTTTGGGAATGAAAGATTTGAACTCATTGCCAGATCTAAAAACTTTAGAATCCCTGAGCTTTACGGAAATGCCAGTTGCGGATTTATTGTCTGTACTGAAATTCAACAACCTCAAGTCACTGAATTTTAGCAATACGGCCATCGATGATTTGCGCCCGCTCACAACGATGACTAAACTGGAACGAATCAATTGCTCAGGAACAAACGTCAAGCGTTTCACGGGGCTGGAAGGCCTGTCTAACTTAAAATGGATAGACTGTTCAAACACCAAAGTTTTCAAATTCGACCGATTGACGGAGCTCAAGAAACTTGAAACCGTTATCTGCTTCAATACCTCTTTGCGCAGCAACGATATCGAAAAGCTGAAAAGCGCTCTCCCGAATGTGGAGGTGGTGTTTTATTAAGGTGTAAATAATAACAAAGATTAGTATTACTAAAGCGTAACACAGATTCTACCTCAGGAAATAGGTTTATTTTTGAACCGATCAATTTGCAAGACGTTTCGCTCTAACATCTAACATCTAACATCTAACATCTAACATCTAACATCTAACAACTAACCCTCAAACCTCTTAAACACCGCACTGGCCATATGTCCACCGAAGCCAAAAGTGTTGCTCAATGCATATTTCACTTCTCGCTTTTGTGCCGAACCGAGTGTGAACTCAAACTTACCATCAAATTCTGGATCAACGTTTTTCGTGTTAATCGTTGGAGGAATAATGCCTTCTACAATGGCCATTACGCTGGCAATGGCTTCGATGGCGCCTGCTGCACCAAGTAAGTGGCCTGTCATAGATTTAGTCGCAGAAATATTGAGGCCTGGGTTCGTTCCAAATAGCCTTTCAACCGCGATCAACTCACTTGGGTCACCCACTGGGGTGGAGGTGGCGTGCATGTTGATATAATCAATGTCTTTTGGTTCGATACCCGCATCATTGAGGGCTTCTTGCATTCCTAAGAAAGCACCTTCTCCTTCGGGGTGGGTTCCGGTTAAATGATACGCATCTGCGGCCATTCCGCCACCAGCAACTTCCGCTATAATAGTAGCGCCTCTGGCAATAGCGTGTTCGTAAGATTCCAAGATTAAAGTACCAGCACCTTCACCCATTACAAATCCATCACGACTTACATCGAACGGTCGGCAAGCCGTTTCTGGGTTTTCGTTATTGGTAGAAAGTGCACGAGAAGCGGTAAATCCGCCCAAGCCAGCAGCTGTAATTGGAGCCTCTGAACCACCCGTAATGATCATGTCGGCTTTGCCCCATTTGATGTAGTTAAAGGCATCTATAATGGCAGTGGTAGAGGAGGCGCAAGCAGAAATGGTGGTGAAGTTCACGCCTCTTAGTCCGTATTTGATAGAGATAAGTCCCGAAGCAATATCGGCTATGATTTTGGGAATGAAGAAAGGGGAGAAGCGCGGTGTCTCGTCATTTTTAGCATAGGCAATCATCTCTTCGGTAAAAGTCTGAATGCCGCCATTGCCCGAACCCCAAATCACTCCAATCCTATTTCTGTTCAGGACATCGAAATCAATTTTAGCATTTTTAATGGCTTCTTCCGTAGCGATTAGTGCATACTGCGTAAATGGGTCCATGCGTCTCGCCTCAATTCTCGGAATGTAATCTTCTACATTAAAGTCCTTCAGTTCGCAGGCAAAGTGGCTTTTGAATTTCGTTGTATCGAACCTTGTAATTGGTCCGCTACCGCTCTTTCCAGCCTTTAAGTTTGCCCAATAAGTTTCTAGATTATTTCCAATTGGGGTCAGTGCCCCCATTCCCGTTATGACTACTCTTTTCATGTTGTTATTTTTAATTGGTGATTCACCAATGATTTCATGTTTTCAATAATGTTAAAAAACGATGCTGGATCGTTCGTGGTTTTCGCAATCAGAATACCGCCTTCAATGGAAGCGATATAAAGGTTTGCGAAACTTAATGCGTTAATTTCAGGCTTGATTTCGCCTGAATCCTGTCCCTCTTTGATGACGCTGGCAATTTCAGATTGCCAAGTCAAAAGGATGGTTTTCGCCTTTTCCTTAAAAAAAGGATAAAAGTCATCTGCTTCTACCGCCACATTCATTAACGGACAACCGCCATTGTTGGCCACGGTTTCAAAGTTCTGATGATAGAAGTTAAGTAAACCGATGAGCTTGGCTATACTTGAAGGGTGCGCAGCCCAAGTCATTTGTAAACCTTTCTGTAAGAATTTCACATTATGATTGAAGCAGGCTTCTGCCAAGTTTTCCTTATTTCCGAAGTTACCATAAATGGCGCCCTTGGTCAAGCCCGTGGCGCTGGTGATGTCCGACAAAGCCGTGCTCTGGTAACCCTTTTTGTTGAAAATTGGGGCTACCGTTTCAATGATTCTTTTCTTCGTTCTTTCTGATTTAGCAAAAGGCACATGTAAAAATATACCAATCGGTATATTTTTACAAAGATTAACGTATAAATTTCAGTTACGCCTGTTTTTTACTTCTACGGTTTGAATTTACTGCTTGGATTATTGTAATTGAACTGGTCTAAAAACTCGCTTATGAAACGTACAATCCTCATTGCCTTCTCTTTATTGTTGATTACCCAATTGAGTTTTTCTCAAGAAAAAAAATGGGTAAACCCCATCATCAAAAATTACGGTCGAATTTTAGAATTGGAAAAGGTGGATGTTGCTCCTGATCCAAACATGGAATACAAAATTCTGATTGAATTGGTGCATAAACTCGATAAGCCTG
>CAXBPM010000120.1:0-8357 GCA_963977345.1 uncultured Roseivirga sp. | reverse complement strand
TTTGTAGCCGAGTGGATTGGCGGTTAAATCTTTACGCTTAACTGCATTTTATTTTTAGTAAATCAACTGGTTTATCTGGACTAACCTCATGAGCAAAAATATATGCTTTGAGGCTGTAGCTTGCATTATTTGTTTCAAATCTTGCCTTACGAATAACGCTTCATGTTCTCCTCAAAGCGGATGAAATAATTTGGATGATTGGGTTATAAATCTAAGCTGAAACCATGTGACTTCTATTTAAAGCAATGTGCTTATTGGAACATTATTGGACTTATTCCGTTACATACAGATCATAGGTAGATTCAAATTCAGTTTGAAGTGGTTTTCATCTCCTCGTTAAACCCAAAACTGAAGCACTTACATATACCACAATTAAACCTATGAATTTCTGAATTTATTGGTGTTTAAACTGGCCAGAGGCTGTTTATCTTTCATGTCTAATATATCTAAGACTAAGATTAAGTTGGTTATTACCATCAATCAAATAAGCAAACAGGTAATTGCTTTTTTTATATTATCCTGAAATTTCCACTAGTTCATATATTATACTTTATTTCAATTACATATTAAATGATGACTTATCTAAAGATTATTAATGTCATCTATCTGATGTTTTGTGATGTATTTCTATGTCTAATTATTGCTTAGGCTAAGGGTGAATGATAAGTTGAATTGTGTACATACAGACAAATAAACATTTCATTTCTAAACTTAAACTGAACAGTATGAAGAAGATTTTACTGAATTGTTTGATGCTGACTATGCTACTTTCAACGGTGGCATTGCAAGCGCAAGACAGGACTGTATCTGGTAAAGTGACCGGGTCCGATGATGGACTTCCATTACCACAGGTGTCAGTCTTTATGAAAGGGAACCCTACTTCAGGGATACCTACCGACATAGATGGTAATTACCGTCTATCGGTTCCGTCATCTGGCGGAATATTGGTTTTCAGATACTTGGGATACATTACTCAAGAGGAAGAAATTGGAACTCGAACTACCATTGATGTGATTTTGAAGCCTGATGTTAAATCGTTGGGTGAAGTGGTAGTAACGGGGTATGGAACATCTACAAAGGAAAAGGTTAGTATTGCTTCGGTAACTATTAATGCTGATAAAATAGAAGCAAGACCCAACGCGAGTTTTGTGCAGACACTTTCTGGACAGGTAGCTGGCTTGAATATTACCACAACTTCTGGTCAACCCGGGGGTAATTCAACAGTAAATTTGAGGGGGGTAAGTTCGATTAACGGAGATACTGAGCCTTTGTTTATTATTGATGGAGCACCTGTTGACCAAGATAACTTTAGAAGTTTGAATCCGAATGAAATTGCTTCAGTCTCAGTTTTGAAAGATGCAGGAGCAACGGCCATTTATGGTAACAGAGGAGCAAATGGTGTGGTTGTAATCACAACAAAAGGTGGAGGATATCAATCACCGTTGACGATTAGCTACACTGGAATTAATTCCTTTAGCCAACTTCAGGAAAACGACTATAACCTGCTTAGTTCTCCACAGCAATTAAGGCTGGAAAGAGAAGTCGGAAGTGGAAGAGGAGTTGGAATGACAGATGCTGAAATCGATGCCACGCCTACTTTTGACTGGGCTGACTATTTCTTTAGAACGGCTCGAACCCAAAATCATAATTTGACTATTTCAAGAGGTGGTGAGAACTCTTCTGTTTTTGTGTCTTTAGGGTATTATGACCAAGAAGGAATTTTGAAAGGAAGTGGTTTAGAGAGGTATAACCTTAGAACTAACTTATCTGGAAAATCAGACGATAACAAATTTAACTACGGAGTTAATTTGTCTGTTAATTATTCTGAGAGTGGTGAGCCAAATTCAGTAGGCACAGGTGGAATTAATCAGAATTTCATTTTAGGAGCCTATCAATCGGTCCCATACATTACAGCTGCAGACTATGTTGATGGCGCCTCATTGCTGTCGCCTCTGTCGTTTGTAAATACGCCTTTGTTCTTGATCGATAAATTGAGAAATAACACGAGAACGGACGATGAAGTAAAAATGATTACCAGCTTAAACTTGAGCTATGAAATAGTTCCTGGTTTAGTGGCTAAAACAATTTTGAGTGCGGATTATCAAAGAGAGACGGCATTGAATTCTCAATCTCCACTTTCATTTAATTCACTTTTGTTTGCTGAAACTGGTAACAACACGCCTGGTTCTACTTCATTGAATAGCACAGAGCAGTTTGCTTATAATCAGGTTACCTCCCTTACGTATAGAAAGGAATGGGGGAAACACTCCATCAATGTTGGAGCTTATACAGAGTATTTCAAAGCTCATTTGCAATCATTCGGCTTTACAGCCAATGGTATCAACATTGCTACTTATGCACCAGGTGATGGTTCGTCTTTCGTTGGCGACAATAGTGCCAATGATTTCTTCACAGATAATGCTAATGCCAATATTCAAGAGAGTGGTCTTTTCTCATATTTCGGACAAGGAGACTATGATTATGATAGACGATTTGGTGGTACACTAACTTTGAGAAGAGATGCGTCTTATAGATTTGCCGCCAGTAATAAGTGGGCAACTTTCTATTCGGTAGCAGGTCGTTGGAACTTGCATAATGAAGCCTTTATGGCGGGTTCACCATTTGATATTCTGAAAGTGAGAGGTTCATATGGTACTGCTGGTAACCAGAACATTAATGGTAGCGGTTATTTCTCTTCTCCCGATGCAACTAGAGATTTATTTGCAACTGGTGGAGGATATGGTGGCCAAAATGCCTTGTTCTTATCTCAAATTGGTAATTCTACATTGAAGTGGGAGACCTCGAGACAGGTCAATTTTGGAGTAGATATGGAATTGTTTAATGGTAGACTTAGAGCTGTAATAGATGCTTATCGTAAGACTACTGAAGATCTATACCAAAGCACTCCAATTTCTGCAATCAATGCTACAACAAGTCTTTCTGCAAATGTGGGAGAGCTAAGAAACAGTGGTGTTGACTTGACTTTGGGTTACGATGTGTTCAGAAGAGAGTCGTCTAATGGATTGAATTTGGCACTTAATTTTGTTGGTAACTATAACAAACAAGAAATCACTGATTTACCAGGCGGTGAAACAGAAATTGTTGGAGTAGGTAGAGTAGGTGGTCCATTAAATGAAATCTACAATTACAGATATGCCGGAGTTAATCCAGCAACAGGAAACCTACTGTTTTATACAGCCGAAGGTGACTTAACTGAAAGCCCAAATGTGGACACAGATAGAGTTTGGTTGAATAAAAACTTCTATCCAGATGTTCAAGGTAGTTTTGGTTTTGACGTTGATTACAAAGGTTTCTTTGCAACAGTGCAGTTTAACTATGCAGTAGGTGTTGATAGGTTTGATGGTGACTTAAGTGGGTTCCAAAACCCTAATAACATTGGCCAATTTAGAAACTCAGAAGACATTTTAAGAGCTTGGGATGCTGATGGTAACAGAGTTACCGATATCCCTGCATTGAATTTCTCTAACCAACAATTTTCGGGTACCAGATATTTGAGAAGTGCCGATTATGTAAGAATGAGATTTGTGAGTATTGGCTATAGCCTTCCTTCAACTTTGATTAAAAAGGCAGGTTTAAGAACCGCAAAGGTGTTCGTGAACGGAGAGAACTTGTTGACTTTCACAGAGTGGAGAGGTTATGATGCTGAAGGGTTTGGTGGGTCAAGACTTTATCCAACCCCAAGGACTTACTCTGTAGGTATAGAATTAGGTTTATAATCATTGATTTAATATAGATATGATGAAAAATTATAAAAAAATTATAGGCTTGTTTTTGGCCTTTAGTATTGCAGTATCGTGTAACGATGCGATTGAAATTGATCAGCCAGGTAGGCTAGGAGCCGAACAGGCATTCAACTCAGTGGCAGATTTACAATTGGGTTTATTGGGAGCTTATTCCAATTATGACCAAACTCCTGAGATTCAGTTTAATGCAATTTTCACTGATGAACTTTCGATTGGTTCCGATAATGGAGGCCAAGGACTAGGCGGGGATTATGCATTTGTGCTTAACCCAGGGAGTACTTTCCCACGCGTGCTTTGGACAAACTATTATGCGGCACTCAACTCTATAAATAGAGTTTTGGTGGCTGCAGAGGGTATTGTTCCAGAAGCTGGTGATCAAGCTCAGTACAATGATATAAAAGGTCAAGCTTTGGCCCTAAGGGCGTATGCTCACTTTCAACTGTTGAGTTATTTGTCACCTGATTTGACGGATGATTCATCATTGGGAACTATCATATTGGACTTTGTTCCAACAATTGATCAAACGTTACCTAGAAATACGACAGGGGAGGTTTTTGGCTCAATTCTATCTGATTTAGATAGCGCAGAACCATTGTTGGCAGATGCAGCTAACGCAACATTTGTAAGCACTTCTTTTGTGAGAGCATTAAAGGCCAGAATTGCATTGTATAGAAAACAGTATACTCAGGCAGATGCATTAGCGGCTGGTCTGGTTAGCGATTTTCCTTTAGCAAATAGGTCTCAGTATGTGAATTTGTTTGATGACTCTGGCAATAGCGAAGTGATCTTCAAACTGGAAAGAACGGTTGGAGATGGTTATGACAGACAAGGAAGCACAGGTAGTGCAGCAGCAGGAGGTTGGGCTGGAGCCAATTTTGCCTTTGTAAATGGTACAATTGATGGGTCGCCTTATTTTGAAATAGGCAGATCCTTATTCAATCTACTTGACCCCAATGATGTGCGCTACGATGTTAACGTTCACCCTACATCCTTGATCAACCCAAATTATGCAACAAGCCCTGACGCCAAAGGAACGGACATCTTGGTTGTTGGAAAGTACACTGGGTCAGAAGGTCAGCCATTAATGAATGATCTAAAAATATTTAGGTCAGCTGAAATGGTTTTGATTAGAGCTGAAGCTGCAGTAGCCGCTAATAATTTGGCTGGGGCTGCGGGGTATATTAAGCAGTTGAGGGATGCTCGTTTTAACGCAGCACAACCTTTGCCTACTTATGCAAGTCAGCAGATTGCTTATGCGGATATTCTCAATGAAAGGAGAATAGAATTTGCTTTTGAGGGACATAGATATCTGGACTTAAAGCGAATTGGAGTGGCAGCCAATCAAGGTGTATTAAGAGACCCTGTGGACTGTGCTATTAATGGTGCTTGTGATTTGGCAGCTTCTGATTTTAGATTCGCTGCGCCAATTCCATTGGTTGAACTCAATGCGAATCCTGTGATTCAGCAGAACCCACAGTATTAATTTCTAACCTTAAGATTTAATGACTATGAAAAAATATTTTGCACTTTTATCAATACTGGCCTTAATACTCGTTTCGTGCGATGAAGAGGTCTTGGTATTCGATTCACAAGGATCTTCGGCCTTAGTCAAGTTTGACAGAGGTTCTGCAGATTTACCTATTGAGTTAGGGTCTTCTAGTACTATTACCTTGGGGTTTACGGTATCTAAACTGTCGGATGCGGTTAGAACGTTTGATGTGGAGATTGACACTGACGCTTCTAACCCCGTTTCTGGTTCTTACTCTGTGGGTACGGCTACCGTGCCTGCTGGCTCTTATTCTGGAACAATTCAAATAACAGGTACTGATGTTGGATTGGAAGCAGGTGACCCACGGGCACTGGTTTTGAAGTTCAGTGAAGTTGAAGGAGTGACTCCAGATGGACGTTTAACATTGAATCTTTACTTGTTCTGCCCTAGCGATTTGGCAGGGGAGTATACTTACCAAGATGGTAATAGGCGCCCTGTAACCGTGACGGAAATTTCTTCGGGAGTTTACAGGGTTAGCCGAGACAATGCTTTTACCACTGCATATCCTTTTACGATTACAGATCGCTGTAATGATATAGAAGTTAGTGATGCAGCTATTGAGGCTAACTTTGGTTTAGAGGTTACAGGTACGGGCGTTTCAGATCCAGCTAATGGTATGATAACAATTATATACAATGTGGCGGGGAATTTATCAAACCGAACCATGACAATGAAGAGGAATTAATTTATTAAAGTTTATGAAGGCCATCATTTATAGATGGCCTTCATATTTTATTGAAATCTCACTACCTAATTAAGCAATAGAAGAACATGAAGAATATTCTGAAAGTCCAATTATGTTTTATTTTGTTGGTTTTGCCGCTTTCTACGCTGCTTGCTCAGTCTAAATTTGACTTGACTAACAACCAAATTGAGTTTCGTATTCAAAGTGCTGATGAAGTAGTGGCCAATGCAACCGGTACACCATTTATACATGGCCAATTTGCACCTGCCAGTGTAGACGAGTATAAACAACAATACATGGTGAGGTTGAATGCAACCAACGGTGTGCTTGAATTCAAAGATGCTTCTGGTCAGATATTGGTGATTTCGAATGAAGAAGATCATGTTATTCGTATGCAAGATGGGACTGAAAGAGTATATCAAACCCTCAGCACAACTGATGGGAGGGTTCTGGTACAACGGCTATGGAGCGATGACACGGATAATGGGCTCTACGTAAAGGAATCAGTAGAATTTCACCCAGCTAGAGAAGCTTTGAATAGTTATGATGTAAATAAATCAGCTGCATATGTTAGGCTAGATGATGTGTTTTATTATAAAGTTGAAGGGCAGGCAACCTTGAGTGAAGTGCCAAACAGAAAGAAAGACTTTTTAAAAACTTTCGAAAAGAAAGCAATCAAGAACTATTTAAAAGATGAGAATATCGACATTAAAGAGCGAGAAGACCTAATTAAATTATTTGGCTTTTACTTTAATAATTAAGCAAATAGGGGCTGACAATAATCAATGTTATTAACGCACCTCTTACATATAGAGGTGCTCTTTAAGATAGTTCTTCACATAATTCTCAACCCCATCTTCTAAAGAAGTGAACTCTTGTGTAAAGCCAATCGACTTTAACTTGGTCATATTGGCTTCAGTAAAATACTGATACTTGTCACGAATGTCAGCTGGCGTATCTATAAATGAAATGTCTTCTTCCTTGTCCATTGCCTTGAAGGTGGACTTTACAAGGTCCAAGAAAGTTCTGGCTTTGCCACTTCCTAAGTTGTAGATGGCAGAGTCTTTTCGGTGATGCATCAAAAAGTAGCAAACGTCAACCACATCTTTCACATAAACGAAATCTCTCATTTGCTCACCATCCTTGAACTCTGGATTGTGCGATCTAAAGAGTTTCATTGCACTTGTTTTCTCTATTTGGTTGAAAGCGTGCATAATCACTGAAGCCATTCTGCCCTTGTGATACTCATTAGGGCCATACACGTTAAAGAACTTCAAACCGGCCCAGAAGAAAGGTTGCTTCTCTTGCTTGATCGCCCATTTATCAAAGTCGTTTTTAGATTCTCCGTAAGGATTAAGAGGAATCAGGTTGGGGATGTTTTCTTGATTGTCGTCATAGCCATATTCTCCCAAACCATAGGTAGCAGCGGAAGAAGCATAAACCATTGGGATTTGATATTGAATACATTTATCCCAAATCTGTTTGGTGTATTCTGTATTCATTTTGCTTAACAAGGCTTTGTCAAACTCTGCGGTATCTGTTCTAGCGCCTAGGTGGAAAATGAATTCTACTTTTTCGCCTACAGTGTCGAGCCAGGTGAAAAAGTTATCTCTGTCGATAGACTCAAGGATGAGTTTACCTTCTAGATTTTTGTTTTTCTCCTCATTGTCGAATTTATCAACCACGATAATGTGATTGAAGCCTTCGCTATTCAATTTGCTTACTAGACAACTTCCAATAAAACCCGCTGCTCCCGTTACTACAATCATAAAGTATCTGAATTTGTGCTTGCCAAAGTTAAGCAAATACCCATTATATTTGCAGCGAAATTGAAGAGAAGGTATGATCTACATCAGTAGGAAAGAGCATTTTAACGCAGCACACAAGCTGTACAATCCTAATTGGTCGGAAGAAAAGAACGTTGAAGTTTTTGGGCCATGTGCAAATGCCAATTGGCACGGCCATAATTTTGAGTTGATTACGACTGTAAAAGGAAAACCGGACCCTGAAACTGGTTTTGTAGTAGACTTAAAGCAGCTTTCAAATGTAATTAGGGCAGAAGTGATCGAGAAATTAGATCACAAAAACCTGAACATGGATGTAGATTTCATGCAAGGCAAAATGGCCAGCTGCGAAATTTTGGTAATGGAAATCTGGAAGATTATGGAACCCGAAGTAGCCAAAATCACCAGTACAGGAAAACTGCATAGCCTACGCTTATACGAAACCCCAAGAAATTTTGTAGAATATTTCGGAGAATAAAACTCCGAAATTGGTAACCCTATTTCCGTACTAAAGTTCGCCTTACCTGATTACCTGATTACCTGATTACCTGATTACCTGATTACCTGATTACCTG
>CAXBPM010000119.1:0-8386 GCA_963977345.1 uncultured Roseivirga sp. | reverse complement strand
ACCAAAACGCTGTCCAACGATATTTCTTCATCAATGGATTGTAAGATCTGAGTCATGTAATTTTTACCTAGATCAATGACTGCATCTTGAGATTCAATTTCTGCCAAAGTCGTAACCGTCACTTCTTCCACATCCATATAGGCTTCAAACAGCTTATTGAAACGCTCAATCTGGCGCGCCAAGCTTCCATACTGCTCAAATTCCATTCGTGCTTTTCCGTAGGCTTCTTCGAATTGGCCCTTTACTTTTTGCCAAGTAATAAACTCTTCCCTGTCCTTTTTATCAATGTCCTTCTGCTCTTTGCCTTCGTACTTTTTGCTCAGAATTTTATAGTACCTGGTGACTTCATAGCTATCTTTGCCCACGTTACGCCCATCCTTACCCCCAATGAAATTCCAGCCGTGTACATCATCTATGTAGCCATTGTTGTCATCATCAATACCATTGTTCGGAATTTCACGCGGGTTAGTCCAAATCACATCTTTGAGGTCTTCGTGCTCTATATCAATGCCTGAGTCGATTACCGCAACGATTACTTTTTGGGAAGTTTTACCTTTTAATAATTCATAAGCCTTTTCGGTACTCACTCCATTCACTTTGTTTTCAACAGGGTCAAGGTTGAACCAGTTCTTTGGAGGTGTTTGTAAAATACCTTGTTGAGCAAAGCCTTGAAGCGATACCAACAAGAGTATCGCCCATATTGTATATTTTTTCATCTGTATAAATTCTAGTTTTTAAATATAGTATTAGACCTGTTCAAACCTTCCCGTTTTTTCATTTTTATAACATTGGTCAGGGTCAATCAGCAGCCCATTCATGGCAATAAACGTGCCCTCTACTCTATTATTGAGGGCGCCTACCGCCACCCCAACATTAAAATCTGCATCGGAGTTCGAAAATCTCTCAGGCCTATACGCTGCGGTCAACACAATAGTTTTTCCTTTGATCTGACCAATGGCTTTGGCGGTTTCAACCAGCGTATCCGACCCGTGGGTTATGACAATTTTTGAATACTCAGTTTTTAGACAATAGTCACGAATCTCGCTTCTGTCTTGACCCGTCATATCAAGGCTGTCCTTTTTCATCAGGCTCACAATTTCATAGTCAAAGCCCAAAAGATTCCGCTCTAGGATGCGTGAAATGGCAGGCTCACCAATCTCGAAGGCGTAGCCCTTATTCAGCTTTGGATAGTCCTTATCAATGGTACCTCCCACTTGAATAAACAGTACTTTCATAAAAGAAAGCTAAGGGATTTTTAAATGCTTTGCTAGCGAAAAACTGTTGGACAACTGAATTCTGATGGGTAATTTCTTTTTAAATCAATGTGTGGTTTCAGTTATATCATCCAAGAGTTCTTATATTAGAAAACAACCCTCTTATTCAAGAATAACATGATCATAGACGTCCACACTCACCTTAATAATTACCATGAAGAGCGAGTCGTTTCGCTTGAAGACTGCCTCAACAAGCTTTCTGACACCATGGATGAAAACAAGGTGGATTATTCGCTTGTCCTTACTTCTTATTTAGTGAACGAACATCGGCCAGGGATTAAAAAGGTAGTAGAGGCTATTGAAGGAAGGAAAAATCTTGGTGTGGTAGCGGGAGTAAGCTTTCTTAATTACAGGGAAAGAGATTTAAGAGAAATCAGTGATTATATCAATGCTGGGCTGATCAAAGGGCTAAAGTTTTACCCAGGTTATGAGCCGTTTTACCCTTATGATAATCGCCTTCAGGTTTTTTACGATTTGGCAACTGAGTACAATATTCCAGTCATGTTCCATTCGGGCGATACCTATTCGCCAAAAGGAAGAATTCGTTATTCGCACCCAATTCATATTGATGAAGTGGCCGTGGACAATCCAGAAATGAAGATTGTGATTTGCCATGTTGGCAATCCGTGGATTAAGGACTGCATGGAAGTAGTCTATAAGAACAAAAATGTACATGCAGATATTTCTGGCTTAGTTTTGGGCGATTTCTCAGAGAAGTTCGAGAAATACATGAAAGCTCAAATCGAAGAAATGATCCTCTATGCTGGTGAGCCTCAGTACTTACTTTATGGCACCGATTGGCCCATTTGCAATATGAAATCCTACCTAAAGTTTATGGATCAATTGGATTTGCCTCAAGAAAAGAAGGAGCTTATTCTCTGGAAAAACGCTGCCAAGCTATTTGATATTGATGTGAGTCAGTTTTAGAACAGCCTTCAAACCCAGATTAACAATCAACCTCGTTCAGCACTTGAATTCGGTTTATGTCCATTTTTAAAATCACCAATATCAAAAGTCAACCCTCTTGAAAACTTAGCTTTTAGTTGTATCTTCCAAAGCATTTTAAAACTCTTAAAATGCTTTCTTATTTTAGATCAATTAGAAAAGCGTAATTCAATATGGAAATTGTCAATAAGCTGAGTCTAGCGTTTATCATTTGCCTGAGCTTTGGTTGTAAGCAGAAGGCTGTTATTGAAGAGGTAATCATTCCAGAAAAAAATCAAGTCGCTTTTTTCGTTGATAACTATAGCGATTCACCCATCAGAATCAGGTTTTTTAGAAGCATGGCCGACAGCCTTGAGGCGGACTATTATGCATACCAAGGAAAAGACACCCTTACCATTCCTATATATCAACCAGAGGTCGTTCTTATAAGCCATAAGAGCATTTATAGCGATACACTTTATGTGACTAAAGGGGATTCAATCAATATTCTATTACCACCAAATGGAGAAGCATTTCAATTATTTGGCGGCATGAAAACCCTTTCGGGATCTGACACAAGACTACAATACCTGGATTCACTCTTCAATTTAAATGTTTCCACTAAAAACAATTATAAGCCACTAGACGCGTACGGGGATTTTGAAAAAATACACCTTGGCCTTCCTTTTACACTAAACAAGGCCCTACTCGACACCAACCCTGACTCTTTTAATTTGCTTGTGGACGGCCTCTTAGATAAGCTTTCAGAACAACGAATCACGCAAGAAGGGACTTCTGGATCGAGTGACTGGGATGAGCTTAAACTAGACTTAGAAAAAAGAAAGGCCTTTTATAGGCTAATGAGCCTTCTGCGTTGGACAAAAAGTCAAGAAATCAAAGACAGGGCTTTTGCTTCTACTATGTTCACAGATGAGTCTATAATTAACAGTCGTTTCGGCTTGGGTTATTTACAAAATTTCATCATACAGATAGTGCTAGAAGGTAAAACTGATCGGAGTAGATCAATGGAATACATCAATTTCAAAGAGGCATACGATAAATTTCCAAACCACATTCCCGAAGGAAAGCTACTAAAAATAGCAAGAGAAAGATCCTTGTTCCAAATGGTGGAATATAAGGAGCCGTACGGAGAAATCTCGGATTACCTAAATGAGTATATGATGACTTATCAGGACTCTACTTTTTTGGACAAGTTTACTGAGCAGTTCCTTTTGGGCTACGAAAAGCAAGTCAATGAGAAAGTTGGATTGAACTTGTTAAAAACAGACGGTAGCGTAATCCGATTCCAAGATATTTTAATCAAGAACAAAGGCAAAGTAATATACATCGACTATTGGGCCAGCTGGTGCTCGCCATGTATAGAGGCCATGCCTTATGCTGAAGCGCTTAGAAGCGAGTATGCAAATAAGGATATCGTTTTTATTTACCTCTCGTCCGACAACGATCAAAGTGCCTGGAAAAAGGCCGCTGAACGATATGATTTAAGCGATATGGAAAACAACTACCTGTCTTTAAATCACAAAAATTCAGATTGGGTTAAAAGTCTGAAAATCCAAACCATCCCTAGGTACCTGATTATTGATACCTATGGAAAACTGGTGGAAGTCGATGCCCCTGGGCCAAAAGATCCGTCCATTAAAACTTTGCTGGAGAAGTATATCAAAGCACAGGACTAACTAGAGTAAGTATTTGGCAGCTGTGCGCGTCTATTTTTAATGAGTAAAAAAGGAAAACTTCAACATATGAAAACACTGCGCTTAACTATTCCAGTACTACTTTTTCTATTTGTGCTTAGTTGTTGTTCGAAGAAGGAAGAACCAATCGCTGCTATTGTAGAGCCCATTCAACCACAAACCAGTATCACGCTCATTATCGATAATCCGGTAAACTCTTCAATGTTGGTCAAAACCATGGGAGATAACTCTAAAACCTATTCAGCAAACCTTCAAAACGATACCATTCGCATTTTTACCGATACGCCCAAGATGCTGTACATAGAACAAAGCATGTTTATATGGCACAAGATGACAGCCGAGCCCAATGACACTATAACTATCAAGACCGAAAAAGATGCGTTTAGAGTCTTGGCCGATCAACAAAAGCGTACTTGGGCTGACATTCATTTTTTTACCTTATCAGATAGCTTGGCGAGAATAAAATTTAGAAATGATGAAAATGCAGAATACTTGTTTTCTGAACCATTCCCCAATGCAAAACCGATAAAAATGGAGCCAGGTCTAATTAATCTTCAATCGAAAACTTTTACCGGGAGAATGAAGCAAAAAAGTACTGCTGAGATCCTTGAAAACAAAGGTGAGTTCAGAGCCATATTTGATACAGAACTGGAAATCTATGAATATAAATTACATCTACTTGATTCTATAAATTCCTTAAATCAACTTAGAGAGAGTTCGCTTGATTATTATAAGGATATCCTGTTTTTCAACGTGTTATCCAAGTCCCTTTTCAACCATAGACAATCAGGCGATTCCTATTTTGAAACCTATTTTCTAAATCAATTAAATGATGAATTACTTTCAAGAAATGACTACGGACTATTAGATAACTTTCTATCTAATTTTATTATGGGTTATATATTAAAAGGCGAGGCTAAAATAATAGGGAGTTCTGCGGTATTCGACTATAAAAAGGCGTTAGAAGAATTGCCAAAATACTTCTCTGGAGACCTGCTAAAAAAATTAAACTCCGTAGCGATTAACCGTCTCACTGAGCAAAATCCCAACATCGATTTGTTCAAAGATTTAGCCCGAAACCTAAAACTAGACTCAGGTTCGAAAGCTTTACTTACTCGCCAAATAGAGGATATGATAGATGCTGACAAACTTAAAAACCTGTCGGAAGACACGCTCTATTTAACCGCCCTTAATAATGATTTCCATTCCTTCAATAAGGTAATGGAGTCCAGTAAAACGGAACTTGTCCTCATCGATTTATGGGCAAGTTGGTGCGGCCCTTGTTTCACGCAGTTTGCTGCCACTTCGGAACTAGAAAAAGAGTATTCGGGAAAACTGAGCGTGGTCTACATTTCTATAGATGATTATAAAAGCAAATGGCTCCAAGGCATTGACAGGGCTGGTTTAAATGGGAAAAGTAGCTTCCTTAGTGTTAACCCAAGGAAGTCGAAAACACTTGTAGAAGATTGGAAAGTGATATCAATCCCAAGGTTTATATTGATGAATAAGGCTGGTGATATTCTTTCCGAAAACACGCCAGCTCCCGATTCAGATCAGATGAGAGCTTTAATTAATCAGCATATTTTAAAGGATTGATTTATTTTCCAATATGAAAAGGACCATCGTACTTCTGCTCTATGCTTTTATTGTGACTTTTGCTCAAGCCCAAGAGGCTAACAAAATCACATTAAAGGCCTTTATTGTCGATAAAGCCGATCAGCAACCGATAGAAAACGCCATCGTATTTCTGCAGGAAAATAACCACATCGGTAAGCTTGTGGATTCAACAGGGGCCTTTAGCTTATCATTTGATAGTTCTTTTCTCAACGATACGCTATTGGTTTCGGTGTTAGGTTACCAACAGGTATTGATTCCTTTAAAGGACATTTCATATACAAACATTCCTTTTAAAATTGAGCTTTCGCCCAACGCAATCATTCTCAAAGACTTTATTGTTGAAGGAAAAAAGATCGAAATACTTCCGATACTCGAAAAAACATTTGACCTCTTTGGCACGAATTACCCCAACCGTGCGCATATGCTAGATGGCTATTATAGATCCCTTTTTACGGAAGGAGATAAGATAACCAAGGTTACGGAAGCTGACTTCTCGCTACAAGATGCTGGGTATAAAAAACCAGCCAAGGATAATGTTAAGATAAAGCTGAATGAGATAAGGGAAACCATCGATTCAGGAAATATCGACAGTACTGCCATTCGGTTTTTCAATAGAGTAAGCCCTGTTAAAGAGGCACCCGTTAACCCTATTCAGAACGTTTACGAAAGAAACTACATTCGCCTTTTTAATAACCCATCAACTGTATTTGGTTCATTTAAAAATATAGAAAGTAAAAAGTTCGAAATTTTAGAATTCAATGATTCCATATGTCATATTTCCTACCCATCTCTTTGGGGCAGCACCTCCATTAAAATTGACCTGAAGGACTATGCCATTTTGGAGTTTAGGCGATTTCAATACAACCAAGAACATCTTATGAATGATGTTGAAGTCAAATTTCAGAAGGTAGAAGGTCGCTATTATCCCAAATCCATTAAGAGCGTTAGCCCTCGTTTTATCAACAGAAATTCGGACGATGACGAAATGGAAATTCACTATATAGAATTTCCGAACGTGCATACTGATGACTTCAAAAAAATCAAATTCAAAGAAACTACGCCCAGAGATAATAGCTTACCCGAGTTACCATACCATTCAGGATTTTGGGAAAGCTACCCCATCTCACTACCCGATTGGGTGAAGGAAAGCCTAAAGAATAAGCAGCCCTTAGCCGAGCAGTTTATCAAAAAAACATCGAACTAACTCATCGAAAAACATGAGATACTCCCTTTTAATTCTTGTTCTTTTTGTCACAGTTGTCTCATGCAAAAAAGCTAATGTTGACGATAACGAAAAGGACATTGTACTTGAATTCTCTGATCAAACAATCATATCACTTATTTGCAATGGAGCTTTAAAATTTCATTATATCAACGATGACTTATTGGAGGAAGAGGTACGCTTTGACTCAGCAGATAACGGAAGTATAAAAAGCATCACTCCTCTCGATAAAATTCTATCAATCCAAGCATCCTATAATCGAAAGAGCCAAAACCTTTCACTCTTCGGGTCGCAAAAATTGAATATACTTCCCGATAGCATTCCTTTCTATTTTCAACCCAATCATCAAAGCTTCGATTATATAACGTTTAGAGACTCAGCACTCTTTTCAAATGCACTTACCAGTGAATCCTATTTTTACGATTTCTTAAATTTTAAGAACTCCGATCAAAACAAAATTCAACCCCAAAACGAGGATGAAGAGTTGAACAAGGACATTCTTAACTTAAAGGAGAAAGCTTTGATAGAGATCGGTAAAGAGGCAGATCTACTTGACTCCTTATTAAGGGAACAAAAGATTACTGTAAGAGCCTACTATTATTACACTTGGTTAAATGAGCTTGACAAATTCAAGATTTTACTCAGCACTAATGATATTGTTAATGAAAATCCCTTTCCGCTCGATTCATTCTTCCTCTCCACTATTTATGAAGGAGACTCTATTCAGTTGATTTATCATGCGTTTGAGTACCGCGAATTAATGACCACCATCTATACTCAAAATTTTGCTCCATCTCAACCCATTTATACCAAAGAAGGCCTTGATTATGTGCTTTCTCCTATTCTGACCAATCAAAGCATTCCAGCAATAGAAAGAACAATGATTAGCCGAATAGCATTGCTTGATAACCTTCCCAAACTATCGGTCGAAGAGGAAACAATGATGGTTGAGCAATACAGCAAAAATCAACAAGATACCGCATTCAAAACGTATTATAATTCGAGTAAAATTAATCCGAAAGTGCTTGATTTGCCCACTAGGCTAGTGAACACTAATCAAAAGGAAATGGGATTGGAAGAGCTGATCAGAAACAACAGAGGAAGGGTTATTTACCTAGATTTTTGGGCTACTTGGTGCCTTCCGTGCTATCAACAGTTTCCATATATCGAAGCACTTATAGCAAAGTACCATCCGTCAGAGTTTATGTACATCCACATTTCGGTTGATGATGATTACGAAAAATGGCAGGGTGTAATTCAGAAATACGGCATCAAAGAGAATAGCTATATTATTAAGCAGGGAACAAGTCAAAAACTCTTTGAGCAGCTCAATCTTAATTCAATTCCTAGGTATTTACTTTTAGACAGTAAGGGAGAAGTAGTTCACCTCAATGCGCCAAGACCCTCTTCAACTCAAGAAGAGAATCTGATTACAAGAACCATTCAAAATGCTAAAAAATAGGTGCGTTGCGTTTAGGAATCGAGCACAGAAAATCAAAAAAGAAAGATGAGAAAGGTACTTTTAACACTTACCGTAATTGGTTTTTATAGTTACTCCACTTTTGCTCAAACGGACTCATTTGAAGGTAGTATTGAGTACAACTATTTCAGAAGTGGTCAAATATTTTGGCAAG
>CAXBPM010000118.1:0-8399 GCA_963977345.1 uncultured Roseivirga sp. | reverse complement strand
GTTAGGCTTTCAATGCCAAAAAGCTGAAAAACAAATGGTTTTAGAAACACAACTGTCATTCCAGTAAGTGAAAACACAACCAACACCAAAACCACTTGAATGAGCGAGTTGAGATTCCATCGCTCTTTCATCTTTTCTAAAAACTGCGTATTTGCCAAACCTTTTATTCTTTTAAAAGCGCACGAAGTTAGGCATGTTGATACCAATCACCAACCCTAAATAAAACCTTATCAAAAAAACCTTCAATACGTGGGTATGGGCTAATTATTTCAATAAATTACATCAACAAATTTCCTGATTGAAGATGTACGACTTAAGCAAGTTTCAGCGAATGATGGTCTGTTTAGACCTTACCCAAATGGATAAAGGGCTTATCCAGTATGCGTCTATGATAGCGCGCGTTTTTGAAATTAACTCTGTTTACTTTTTGCATGTGGCCGAATCATTGGAGCTGCCTGCTGAGATTCAAGAGAAATATCCTGACTTAATTGCACCACTGGATGAAACGCTTGAACATGAAATAAGAGCAAAGGTGGACGAGAATTTTGTTCTACCTAATGGCTGCGATGTTCAAATAAAAGTAGCAACTGGAAAGGTGACCGAAGAAGTGATTAAAATGGCCAAGGTAAAGGTAATAGACCTTATGGTTTTGGGTAGAAAGCATCACCGTTCTAACGCGGGTTTGAATTCTAGCAAAATCGCCAAGAGCTCTCCTTCTTCTGTAATGTATGTTCCTGAAAACCCAAAACTGGAGCTGAATAAGATTCTTATCCCAATTGATTATTCAGAGCACTCTCAAATGGCTTTTGAGATTGGAGTGGCTCTACAGAAGCAAACAGGGGCAAAACTGATGAGTAATCATATTTATAGAGTACCGACTGGCTATCATAAATCAGGGAAGAATTATGAAGAGTTTTCTGAGATTATGCTCGAAAACACTAAGAAGGACTCTGAAAAGTTCTTTAAGAAAATGGATACTGGTGATGTGAAATTTGAGCACACTTTTGCGCTTGATGATGATCCGCACCCAGCCGATAAAATCTATAAAACTGCTTCTGAAAAAGGAGTAGACCTAATTATTCTAGGCTCTAAAGGCCGAACCAGCGCTGCTGCCTTCTTAATTGGTAGCGTAGCCGAAAAGTTAGTCTATGAAAGCGGTGATATTCCTTTATTCTTGGTAAAGAAAGGGAAAGAGAACCTAAGCCTGCTTGAGGCTTTGTTCCGTTTATAATCTATTTGCCAATTGTAGCTTTTAGGCTATAATTTAGTTCGTCTTTTAAGATCATACTCTGATCGCCAGAAATAGCAAAAGAGCTCAAAATCGACTTTCCTTGTACCGCATTGAAATAGAGGTTGAGCTCTTTTTCAAATTTATATACTGGGTTTTCGTCTCTAATTATTATCCGGATACTCTTTAACTGATTTTCGATGTAATTGTATTCAATTGTGCGAACAGTTGGTTTTTCCGTTTTAGCAGAGTCTATTACTTTTCTATTTCCGTTTCCAGTTGAAAGCTCTTCCGTAGCGTAGGAAGTTTCCAAGCCTAGTTTATTGATGTCTGCCTGATAAAAGAGGCCAAGCTCTTCTTTCCATTGTTCTGCTGAATCCAACTGAACAATAATTTTATCAGGCTCTCCATTCACGCTTAGCTCCTTGGTGAGGATCGGTCTTTCTACTTCAAATGTGGCTATTTGTTCATCTAAAAGCTCGACAAGGTCAAAGTAAGTGCCTGTTCGTATGGGTTCAGATTTCTGACTGACCGAACAACCGAACAGCAATAGAGAAAGTAAGAATGCTAGATTTTTCAATTTCATAAGAGTATTTCTCCGCTCATTTCTTTAGGAATTTCAAGCCCCATTAATGTTAAAATGGTAGGAGCTAAATCGCCAAGTTTACCATCTTTCATTTGAGGCCTCAATTCATTGTCAACGAGAATACAAGGAACCAAGTTCGTGGTATGTGCAGTATTTGGGCTGCCATCTGGATTTATCATTACATCTGAATTACCGTGGTCGGCAATTACTATGGTGGTGTAGCCATTTTTTAATGCTGCGTCAATTACTTCTCCAGCGCAAGTATCTACGGTTTCGCAAGCTTTCACTGCGGCTTCAAAATCTCCAGTATGCCCCACCATATCGGCATTGGCAAAATTGAGACAAACAAAATCTACTTCCTGCTGATCTAACTCTGTTATGATCGCTTCCTTAATATCATTCGCACTCATTTCTGGCTGCAAATCGTAGGTGGCCACTTTAGGAGAAGGGCATAGAATTCTTTTCTCCCCTTCGAAAGGAGTTTCCCTTCCTCCGTTAAAAAAGAAAGTGACGTGCGGATATTTCTCTGTTTCAGCTATTCTGATTTGCTTTTTACCTGCCGCAGAAATCACTTCGCCCAAAGTGTTTTTCAAATTGTCTTTATCAAACATCACTTTTACGCCACTGAAAGAATCATCGTAATTGGTTAGTGTAACAAAGTGAAGTCTCATGGCTTTCATTTCCTGTTCAGGAAAATCACGCTGCGTAAGTGCTTGGGTAATTTCTCTTCCTCTATCCGTCCTAAAGTTGAAGTATATAACAACATCATCTTCCTCAATGGTGGCCAGCGGAACGCCATTGGTTGTATGAATTATTGGAATGATAAACTCATCCGTAACACCTTCAATATATGAATTAGCAATGCTCTCGGTGATGTTTTCTGAATTCACACCAGCTCCTTTCACCATGGCGTCATAAGCCAATTTCACTCTTTCCCAGCGATTGTCTCTGTCCATGGCGTAATAACGACCAATCACAGAAGCTACTTTTCCTGTGGTTTTTTCCATGTGCGCCTCTAGGTCGGCCATATATCTTATGCCGCCTTTTGGGTCAGTATCTCGGCCATCGGTAAAGGCATGTACAAAAACATCCTTCAAACCTTCATTGTTCGCAATACTAAGTAGAGCTTTCAAATGATTGATGTGAGAATGCACCCCGCCATCGGAGAGCAAACCTAGAAAATGTACTTTCTTGGAATTTGCCTTGGCGTAGTCGAAAGCAGACTTTAAGGTTGGGTTATCTGCCAAGGTGTTTTCTTCTACGGCTTTGTTTACCTTCACCAAATCTTGGTACACTACTCGGCCAGCACCAATATTCATATGACCCACTTCGGAATTTCCCATTTGGCCGGCTGGCAAGCCAACCGCTAAACCAGAGGCTTCAAGCTTAGAGTGTGGGTAGTTTTGATAGAGAGAATCAATAACGGGGGTTTTGGCATGATCAATGGCAGAAACGTTGGAATCGGTACCTAAACCCCAACCGTCCAAGATCATTAAGAGAACGCGTTTTTCCATGGGGGCAAATATATATTATTATGATCTGGTTTGTAAGTCCAAAGCGATTGTATTAATTTGATTCTGAACTAACCTAAGGAGAGTAATAATTGGCATTATTTTCGTTAAACTAATGGCTAAGTCACTAAAAATGAGGAATAAAAATATCGTTATTACTTTCATGTCTCTTTTGCTAGTGCTGACTTCCTTTTCAGGTTTTGCTCAGACTCCAGAAGAAACACTGATAAAAAACGTTCAAGAGGCATTAAAGTCTTCGAGCTCCAGAGAGTTGGTGAAATACCTGCATGAAAGGGTAGAGATTAAACTGGACAACGAGAAAAAAGACTATAGCACTAACCAAGCGGAAATTGTTTTAAAGCAATTCTTCCAGAAAAACCCTGCCGATTCCACAGAATTTATTCACGAAGGCAACTCTGATGGAGGTATTATCTATGCCATCGGTTCTTATGTTTCAAGGAATAAAAAATACAGAGTGGTACTTCGGGCGAAGAAATATAAAACGGACTATAAAATCTATAGACTGGAATTTACCGAAGACCGTTAAGCCCTAGCAATCTATTTAGTATTTTTGGCCTATGTGGCCGAAATACATTACAGAAAAATCTCTCAATCAGTTTATTGAAAGCGCATTAGCCGAAGATATTGGCGATGGCGATCATTCATCTTTAGCTTCAATTCCAGAAAACGCAGAAAACTCTGCATATCTGCTCATGAAAGACAGCGGTATCATCGCTGGTGTGGAATTGGCCGAAATCATTTTCAAAAAATTAAGCCCTTCTATTAAAGTAGAATCTTTGGTAAAAGATGGTGATGTGGTCAAAAAAGGCGACATCATCATGCGGATCCACGGTAGTTCAAGGGCCATTCTCTCTGGCGAACGCTTAATGCTCAACTGCATGCAGCGTATGAGTGGCATTGCGACTTACACCAATAAACTGAACTCCCTGATCTCTCATACTTCAACAAAACTTTTAGACACGCGGAAAACCACCCCTAACTTTAGGCTGATGGAAAAATGGGCTGTTTTTATTGGTGGAGGGGTGAACCATCGGTTTGGGTTATATGATATGGTGATGTTGAAAGACAACCACAACGATTTTGCTGGCGGAATTACTCAGTCAGTTTCAGCAACCAAAGACTATTTAAAACGAACGGGGCGTGATCTTAAAATTGAAGTAGAAACCCGTAACTTAGAGGAAGTTAAAGAGGTTTTGACCTTGGAGGGAGTGCACAGAATTATGCTCGATAACATGAGCCCGGAATTAATGAGCGAAGCTTTGACTTGGATCAAAGGCCGTTTAGAAACCGAGGCCTCCGGTGGCATTACCGAATCGACCATTGGGGCGGTGGCAGAGACTGGAGTAGACTATATTTCCGTTGGTGCACTTACCCATTCGGCAAAAAGCCTGGACATAAGCCTGAAAGCAGAATAATTTGA
The DNA here is from genome assembly GCA_963977345.1 of uncultured Roseivirga sp. GTDB lineage: Bacteria > Bacteroidota > Bacteroidia > Cytophagales > Cyclobacteriaceae > Roseivirga. Next base: position 3,633 of record CAXBPM010000118.1, on the reverse strand, counting down.
AAGTTAAGAAACGCAATTTTTTAGTGTTAATGATTGAAGCCTTGGTTTTGATCATTATGTTTGTGTTTCTTTTTCGACACTGTGCGAGTTAGCAGGTAATTAATCATGATTGTAAAAACAAAAAAATACGCTTTAGATAAGAAAGCTTACATCCGTGCGGGGATGAGAAACATCCTTAAAGAGCAATGGTGGGTGGTTTTAATTGCCATTGGAATTTCTTCCATGGCCTTTGTCATTCCTTCAAACTGGTGGTGGATTGGCGCTTTGATCGCTTATGTACTTTATCTTTTATTCTGGTTGATCCAGTTCACGGGAGTAACCCAGCTAGAACAAAGTAAAATGCTTTTCGATAAGCTTTCTTACGAGATTGACAGCCGTCAGATTTTGATCAAAATGAATTCTAAGCAAGGTATGCCCATGAAATGGGAGCAAATCAAATATGCTTGGATGGACAAAAAGCAATTTGTGCTTGTGGTAAACAAGGCTCAAATGATGATGTTCCCTTTCACCGTTTTCAAAACTCAAAACGAAATAAAATTTGTGGAGACGATTATGAGACGCAAGGGGTTGATCAAAGAGAAGAAAGAGCAAATAGAGAAATAAGAAAACTTAATGTTTTTGCAAAAGCACGGTTATTCAATAGCCGTGCTTTTTTGCGTTATTTGCTGTCTAATTCTGAAAGTTGAAATCACGCTACTACATTGAGGGATTGATTGCCGTTTTTCTCTTCGGTATTACTCCCATTTTTATCAAGGAAGTTTCTGCCAATGCGGTGACTATTGGCTTGGTGCGATTGGTGATTGGCGCAAGCTTTTTGTTCTTTATAGCGGGAAATAAGAACCTTAAAAAGCTCACCAAAAAGGATTGGAAGGCACTTGTTCTCATTGGCATTGTTTTCGGGGCGCACTGGATTACCTATTTCATGAGCGTAAAGCTTGCCACCCCTTCCATGGCCATTCTCTCGGTTTCGTCATTTGGGCTGCACATGATTTACCTCAATTGGATCATCAATAAGAAGAAGCCGTCCGTTTACGATATCATCGCGGTACTGATTGCCCTTTTCGGAATTTACCTTATCGTCCCTGCTTTTGACTTAAGTAATAATCTCACCACAGGTATTTTAGTCGGACTGGTCAGCGCAGCCTTTTTTGCCATACTGCCCTTTATCCAACAAAGAAATCAGCACCTAGATTCTATGACTAGGGCCTTTGGCCAATACAGTTTTGCGCTTATAGTTTTCTTGCCCATGTCATTCGAATCCAATTGGGATTTGACCCAGCAGGACTGGGTGTATTTGATCATTCTAGGAACGGTTTGTACGGTAGGCGCACATACTTTATGGCTGAGAGCTTCCACCGTTTTGCCGCCAACCAACACTAGCCTTATTTTCTATTTAGGCACTCCAATCGCCATGATTACCAGTTTTATTTTCTTAGATGAAGCCATGCCCACTCAGAAAATCGTGGGTGCAGGTCTCATCATTTCTGCAAATGTTTTTGCCGTATTTATCAGCAGAATGAAGCGCAGAAAAAGCCTTAAGGCTTAACGTCTAACACTCCCTCCAGATAATTTTTTTACTAACCCAAGTTTCATATTTGTAGATTTTGATTATGTTTGTTCTACAAATACGAAACTTGAAGAATGAAAGGAACGCAATTAGGGGAATTTGAAGAGCTGGTATTGTTGGTGGTTGGCGTATTATTTCCGGAAGCTTACGGCCTAAATATCCGCGAGGAAATAATCAACCAAACCAAGCGAAAAGTAGCGATTGGCGCAGTGCACTCTGCCCTAAGTCGACTCGATGAAAAAGGATTTTTAGAATCTGAATTGGCCGAAGGCACCCATGAACGCGGGGGCAGAAGAAAACGCCTTTTCAAGATTACTGCGAGTGGTAAACAAGCCCTTGAAAGAAACCATGAATTGAGAAACACGCTTTTCAATCAAATTCCAGAAATGGCCTTAAAAATCGTGTAATCTCGTGGGGCTCCAACCAACATATGAACCACCAAGAATTGCTGTCAAGCTGCTCTCGCTTGTCTGCAAAAACAACCTTTTTGAAGAAATAGAGGGCGATTTATACGAATACTATCAATGTCAAAGGGAAGAGAAATCGAAACGAATGGCGAACCTTCATTACTGGTTTCATATGCTCAATTTTATCCGCCCCTTTGCCATCAAAAAACTCGGTCAAAACTCAAATACAATCATCATGTACAGAAGCTATTTCAAATTTGCTTGGCGCGGAATGCTCCGCCAAAAACTGCAAACCAGTTTCCATTTACTAGGGCTCATTGTGGCCTTTTGCGTTTGCGGATTCATTTACTCGCACATCAAATACGAGTCGTCTTACGATTCTTTTCTCGATAACGCTGATGACATTTATCGTGTAGCATGGATGAGTGAAAACCCTCAGACCAGAACACCTCACCCAATGGCTCAAGCACTGGTCAACGATTTTCCTGAAGTGATTGATGCGGTCAGTATTTCACCAATATATGGCCCAGGACTTACTAAAACTACCATTCCACTTCGGAACGAAAAAAGAGACGTGGGCTTTAACGAAGCCAACGGTTATTTTGCCGACAGTACCTTCTTTGATGTTTTTAGTTTTAAAGCGGTGGAAGGCAATGCAGATAAAGCATTGCGAAAGCCGTTCGGAATAATTCTCTCCGAGTCTATGGCCAAGCGCTATTTTGGAGATGAAGAAGCGGTGGGTCAAACGCTATCTTTTATGGGAAATCCAGATATGCTGGAAGTGGCAGCGGTGATTGAAGACGCTCCGAAGAACTCACATTTCCATTATAATTTCCTGATCTCTTATGTAACGCTAAAGTCATTGCAATTCAACGATCCATGGATGTCGTGGGATGATTTCGGTCACTTCAATTATTTGAAGTTAGCCCCCGGAGCCGATGCAAAAGCTTTCGAAGCGAAAATTCCAGATTGGGCACCAAAGTATTTAGACTGGGGAGCGGAAAGCTTGGCTTCATTGAAAGCTGGCGATTTGAAATTTGAGTTACAGCCTGTCCAAAGTATTCACTTGCATTCGAATATTCGCTGGGAATTGGAAGCCAATGGCAGCTATAGCTACCTGCTTATTTATGGTATCAGCACTTTGTTCATTCTTCTGATTTCTATCATTAATTTCGTGAACCTCAACACGGCAAAAGCTGCGCAAAGACTGAAGGAAGTTGGGGTGAAGAAGACTTTGGGCGCTTACAAATCTCAGGTGTTTTCGCAATTTATTTTCGAAGCGCTGTTCACTACGTTTTTGGCGCTCGTACTTTCCTTTGTGGCCATGTATATGCTGGAGGCTCCCTTTAATCAATTGGTGAACGGGAATGTTTCGGTAGCGGATTTATATCAAACAGACGTTATTTTACTCTTGCTTTCAATCACCATTGTTACCGCACTTTTATCGGCCATTTATCCTTCGCTCTACCTAAATTCTTTTGAGGCTGGACAAATTCTAAAGGGATTAAAGCTGAGCAAACTGGGTGGTAATAATATCAGAAATGGTCTTTTGGCAGTGCAACTTATAGCGGCCATCGTGATGATCAGCGGCAGCTTAGTAATCAAACATCAAATCACTTTTCTGAAAGAAAAAGACCTTGGCTTTAAGCAAGACAACCT
>CAXBPM010000117.1:0-8413 GCA_963977345.1 uncultured Roseivirga sp. | reverse complement strand
GCAAAACCATAAACGATTTTTTGAAGGATTCCCAAGTAATACAGACCTGCCGTAACCGCAGAAAAAAAGATTACAGTAGGCAAAGCTTGAAAGACAAATAGAAAACCTAAGCTGTGATTTACGCCTTCAACAGCATTGCTGTTTTTAGCCAAGTCGCCATAAAGAAATTCGGCACCATTAAGAGAAAAGCCCAAAAAGGTAACAAAAGCCTGACTCACGTGGTCGAATGCCTTTTGAATAAAGCCTACTTCTGAAATCAGTAGCGCAATCACCAACTGTATGAGTACACCCACCCCTACTAATCTCCAATCAACCTTCTTTCTTTTACTCGACAGCAAATAGGCAATTCCTATAAGTACTATCAATCCAATTATTCCTCTTACAATGGCCATGGTTAACTGCTCACATGTGAATTTTTAATACTAAAAAGTGACTTATAAAACCACTCCATTGCGATCTCTAAAAAATTTCTTCTCAAGATCAATCTGTTAATAAAGTTAACAGAACTTATTAAACACAATAAAGCCCTTCCGAATTAATTCAGAAAGGCTTTAAATATTTTTTCTAGCTTCTTTTATTCATTTCATCCCTGATCTTGGCCGCCTTTTCGTAATCTTCATTACCCAAGGCCTCATCCAGCATTTGCTGAAGCTTATCCAGAGAATAATCTTGCAATCGATCTCCCTTTGGTTTTTCCGTTACCGACATTTCTTCCATGTCATCCGCAACCTCTTCCTCATCGGTTAAAATGATTCCTGCTTCGGAAAGCACGGTTTCGTAAGTATAGAAAGGAACATCGAATCGAATCCCAATGGCAATGGCATCAGAGGGTCTTGCATCAATATCGATGGTTTTATCGCCATCGGTACAAACGATCTTTGCAAAAAAGACGCCTTCCTTCAAATCGGAAATGATGATGTGTTTCACAGTAAACCCAAAGCCATTCGCAAATGATTTAAATAAATCATGCGTCATTGGACGGTTAGGAACAATCTTCTCAATTTCCAGTGCAATGGCTTGGGCTTCGAACATCCCGATAATAATGGGCAATCTTCTTTCGCCTTCCACTTCACCAAGCACAAGGGCAAAGGAGCCAGAAGTTTGCGACTGACTGGAGGAAAGCCCCAGGATTTCGATTTTTATTTTTTTCAAAATGGTAAATAACTAGGCTAAAGCTTTTTTAAGGGCTTCGTTCAACTTAGGTAAAACTTCAAAAGCATCACCAACAATACCATAATCAGCAGCTTTGAAAAATGGTGCTTCTTCGTCTTTGTTGATCACAACAATGTATTTTGAAGAGTTAACACCAGCCAAATGCTGAATAGCGCCAGAAATACCTACCGCGATATACAATGAAGGGCTCACTTTTACACCTGTTTGACCAACGTGCTCATGATGAGGTCTCCAATCCATATCAGAAACTGGTTTTGAACAGCCTGTAGCTGCGCCTAGCGTTTTCGCCAAGTCTTCAATAATACCCCAGTTTTCTGGACCTTTCAAGCCACGACCACCAGATACTACGATATCTGCTTCTGGCAACAATACATCGCCTTCCGCTTTTTCAGAAGAAGTGATTTTCGCACCAAAAAGAGCATAGTCTAAAGCTACTTCAAAAGCCTCCACTGAAGCCGCAGCTCCGTCTGTTTTTAGCTCAATAGCGTTTTTCTTGATGGCCAATATTTTTTTGTCGGTGGTTAAAGTAGTGTTTACAAAACCCTTACCTGTGTAAATGCTTTGCTTCACTACGAAACCATTATCGGTTTTTGGTAATTCAGTTACATTCGAAGCTAAAGCAGCGCCCAATTTCACCGAAATTCTACCTACTACTGCGTCTGCTAAAGACGACTTCGCAGTAACCAATACTTCTGCACCCGTGCTTTCAAATGCTTTCGAAATCACTTCTGCATAAGGCATAATTAAACCAGCGTTAAGCTTTTCATCAGCAGCATGCAATACCTTAGTGGCACCGTTAGCTCCTGCTGAAGCCAATTCTTCAATCGATATCGAACCTAAAGCAATGGCTGTAACCTCCCCAATCGCAGCTCCATATGAAAGGGCCTCTCTTGAGGATTTCTTAATCTTTCCGTCTTCTGTTTCTATAAATACTAAAACTGACATGTTCTGTGCTTTTGGAGATTTAAATTACTTTCGCTTCGTTCTTGAGTAGGTTCACCAACTCTTCCACATTGTTTGCATCAATCATTTTTACCGCTCCTTTTGGCGCTGGCAATTCGTATTGAGCAATCTCAGTAAGTTTAGTATTGTCAGTAGGCTCTACCACATTCAATGGCTTAGTTCTGGCTGACATAATACCTCTCATGTTAGGGATTTTCCATTCAGCGATAGGCTCTTGACAACCTGCAACGAAAGGTAAATTCACTTCTAACTTTTCTTTTCCTCCTTCGATTTCACGGGTAATTTTGGCAGCGTTACCTTCTACTTCCAACACCATTACTGGAGAGAATGAAGGCAATCCAAGCATTTCGCCAACCATACCGTGTACCATGCCACCGTTAAAGTCGATCGACTCACGGCCCATCAAAATCAAATCATATTCACCTTGCTTTGCTACATCAGCAATTTGCTTGGCAACAAAATAAGAATCAGAAGGGAATGCATTTACTCTAATGGCTTCATCGGCTCCAATGGCCAATGCTTTTCTCAAAGTTGGTTCAGTCTCAGCTTCTCCAACATTTAAAACGGTTACTTTACCTCCATTGGCTTCCTTCAACTCTACCGCTCTGGCAAGTGCGTAATCATCGTATGGGCCGATGATAAATTGCACACCATTCTTATCGAATTTGGTATTGTTTTCTGTGAAAGCGATGCGCGAAGTAGTATCAGGTACGTGGGTGATACAAACGAGTATGTTCATGCTTGCTTTATGATTTTTTGTATAATGAATTTCTATAATAAACCCCTCATTTGGCCTTGTGTTTAACTTTAAGTTAAAAAGACCTTTATTTGAGGGAAACGATATAAAAAGAAGGCTTAAACCTTAAATTTGCCCCGAAGATAGTCAATAATGAAGTAAATAAAAATCAATGTAACCGATGAACGAACAGAGATTGAGCATGTTAAAAAAGTTTGCAGCCGAAGAACCCAACGACCCTTTTAACTGGTACGCCTTGGCCAACGAATATTTAATGGAATCACCCGAAAAGGCCAAAGAATATTTTGACAAACTGCTGACAGAATTCCCTGACTACCTCCCCACTTATTACCATGCTGCCCAGATTTATATCGATTTTATGGAAGATGAAGAAGCATTAAGCATTTACGTTCAAGGGATTGCACTGGCTCAAAAACAACAGAATTCAAAAGCGTATCGTGAGCTGAGTGCTGCACACCAAAATTTATTATTCGAAATGGAGTAATTAAACTTTGAATAATTTGATTAGGCTATTACATTTAGAGCGAAAATTTAAAACCTTTCAAATGATTCGAGCTACACTGAGTTTACTCTCGCTTCTACTTTGCTTCAGTGCATTTTCTCAAGAAGTTGATACTGTCTACTTCAACCAAAAAGATAAGAAGGTTACTAAAGACGATGCCTCAGTATTTAGGTATGATGTAACATCTACTATTGAAAAGAACAATTCTATCCATAGGTATCTGAAAGACGGTACACTACTAGAGCATCTAAATCTTGTTAAGAAGAAAAAGGAGGGTGATTATTACTCTCTAGATCTTACCGACTCAATTCAGACCACAGGAAAGTATAAAAAGAATGTTAAGGTGGATAAATGGACATCCGAAGACCTCAGAAATGGCCACACTTTTATCGACATCTATGATATGGAGGGAGGTTTGATTAGCCAGGAAAGTATTTTATCTCCTGACATCACCATTTATGAAATGGATAAGCTTGACACCCACCCAAGTTATAAAACGGGGGAAGATGGATGGAACCAACACCTAAGACAGCATTTAAAGTATCCGGTAGAAGCACGTAGAAGTGGAGCACAAGGAGAAATAAAGCTTAGACTAACTATTCTAAGTAGTGGCAAGGTGGCTAAAGTGGAAGTTCAAAACAGCGATTTCAATATGTATTTGGCCAGAGAAGCTTTGCGAGTAGCTCAAATTTCCGAGGATTGGAATCCCGGAATAAAAGATGGCAAGGCTGTCAACGCCTATATGGATTTAAGGATTGTCTTTAAGCTTGGTTAAAATCCGAAGTAATACTCAAACCATGCACTTCCCTCCAAAATTCGCTTTGAGGCCAGCGTTGTTCTAAGCCATAAAAATGTTGACGGGCTTCTTTGTATTGTTCGTACTGATGTAAAACTTCCTTCTCGAAGTATGGAAGGGCTTCTTTAGTGCCTTGCTTACAATGACCTATAATTTCTGCGGCACGCATACCCTGCGTTATGGACTTGATAATGCCTTGTGAAGTAATCGGGTCGTAAGCCGATGCGGCATCCCCTATGGCCATCCAGTTTTCGCCTACAATATAATCTAAGCAAAAAGACTGAGCAGGAAAACCGAGTAACTTCTGATCAATTGGTTCCATTTGAGCAATCCATTGATGCGTGTTTGGTGATTGCTGCAAAAGTTGAATCCAGTTTTTAAGGTCGTTCAGGCCTAACTTTTTAACCGTTTCAGCATTGGTGTAAAGCGTAACGAGTAATTGCTCGTTGGGAATTCTAGCGGCATACCACCAACCGTTCTCCACCGATTCTAAATGCGTGAGTTTAGACACTTCGCGAAGCCCTTTATTTTTGAACCTTAAAGCCAAACACACTAAAGGAGTTTCGTGCTGCTTCGTGCTTCCTTGGTCGGTAGCAAAAACACTGCGCACGCCAGAAGCATCTACTACAAAATCAGCTTCTATCGAACGAACATCCCCTACTTCACTTTTCAGACTGAGTTGATAACCGTGCTCCGTTTTAACACTGCTCTGATAACTGTGCCCAGACAAAACTTTAGCACCACGTTCAGCAGCCTCGTTCACTAGAAATTGATTGAATTGAGCCCGATCTAAATGCCAACCATGTCCAAAGGGACTCAAAATACTATCGTTATAACCTCGCCTGTCATTGCCCCAGTAAGAGCAACTACCAAAACAGGGTTCATGCTTTTGGGCCTGAAAGGCTTCAGCAATACCCAATTGCCGGAGTATAGGATTCATTTCTGGCGGAATACTTTCACCAATATGGAACTTGCCTGTTTTTGCGGTATCGACAATGGCAACATTGGCTATTCCAGCATTTAAAATAGCAATGGCGCAGGAACTCCCTGCGGGTCCTGCGCCAATTATTGCCACACTATAGTTGGGAACTATATCCAAAATTAATTCTTCGGGGGATAGACTTCGTCATCGACAACATTTGGCCAGAAAACAACCAAGTTACTGTCATCTTTATCGAAAAGGCTTTCCACCTCCAAGTAATAATCCTTATTAAAACCATCAGGATAACCATCAATCGCTGGCCCCTGCATAATCGTACCGATCTTCACCCATTCTGTCAGAATGTTTCTTCGGTTCTGATAACGACCTACATTCATTGCAGCCGAATCGAAACCTGATGAAGCGGGGCAACCTGGGGTATTTAAGTTTTCCTGTGCAGCAGTCCCTTCTCCACGAACAGAATAACGCTGTTTGGTAGATTTAATATTGCCATTATTGGCAGACAAATCATTAAAAGTATACACCGCCACTGGACGTTGTGCTGGCCAAGACCAGAACAAAGTAGTGTTCACTGTTCCGCTATACACATTCTTGTCAGTTATATCTCCACCTGGGTTTGGTGCTGGCGTATGCGTAGCACAAGAGTTATAATCCGTATGCCATGGAATGGCCATGAACTTACACAGGTCACCCGGCTGAACAGGATCTAGCCTCAGAGGCGTATAACCTACTCCCAAAAAGGGCTGATTTTTCGTAGCTGTTGCGTAATCCAGCGCTTCGGCATTAATTCTAAAAGGCCCTACGGCTGGGTTCTGCCAATCTTTATTGTATAAATCGGGATCGCGCACGATAAAAGTCAAATCAATTCCCGGACTAAAACGACCACCAAGACAATTGACTAAAATGGTTTTATCGAGTTGCTCACCGGCCCCTATTGGCAACTGGGTTCCTCCCACACTCATTCCTTTATTCCATTGTTCCATAAAGAAATATTGCTGGTGCGAAACGGTTAAAAAGGCCTGATTTGCATCACCTAACGACAAAGGCATCAATGGCGCACCATTGTCATTCTGGCTCCCATCAGGGTTCCGAATAAACTTCATCATATCGAAAGGCGGCTTTTGCTCCGTTAAAAGCTTCATCCTTTCGTGTGCCGAAATGGCCTGATCTGGTAAGTTTGTATTCCACATTTGCATGTGGGCCGAATTCAATGTTGGAAAAACATCATCTTGAAAATATGGCTTATAGTCAGAGTTATATTTCCCGTTACTGTAAAGCGCTGGCTGAAGATTGAAATTTTCTAACCAAGTGTTATAGACATCATCCCACAGATTTACCACATTCAAGGTTTGAGGCGCATAAGCAGGGTCAGTAATTACCGCCCAAGCACTACCTTCAATCGCCTGCTGGCTTCCATCATCAAAAACCAACACTGCGGTTACTGGACCATCAGAAGTGTCGTCCAACCAATTATCGTTATCCACATCTTTACAAAGCGGCTGATTGGCGTCAAAATTTCCTTGGTCATTAAAAGCACAAGCCAAACCGTGTCCGCCCAATACCAAAAGTCGGCCATTAGGCTCTGTAATGATTTCACCCAAATAACTAATTGGGTCACTTCCATTTGCTCCACTTCCGTTTGTGGCAGGAAACTGAATAGGATAATTGGCTTGGCCCTTTATCGCCCCTAAACTCTGGTCGTAATAACTGGCTAGAGTTGTATTGTCAAATTTAACTGGAATGGTTCCTTGGCTCGCTCTAATTGCACGTGGCCCAGCATCAATTACCAATTTCTTTAAACGATCTGGATCTGCTGGATTCACCGTGTAAGGGTTTTGTGGTGAAGTACTATCGAAATCTGGGTTCCTCAATGGCGGTGTGCTCACCGTCATGGTCTTTCCGTCCACAGTTACCTCATGAGGTTTATAAAGCTCAATACCAAGGTTCGCATCTTCATCTATTTCCCAGCAATTGGCCTTTTTGTTGGCCAAATGAGCTGTCCAAATGATGTCCTTTACTTTCTTACCGTCTACAGTAGACCCGATTAACACCTCTTCTCCACCTTGCGCTGGATAAGTAAGTTGAGCTCCTTCATTTGGGTATTGAAAAATCTTAAAACGAGCGGCCTGCCTTTTCAGTCTTCCCTGAGCATCTCGTAAATCACTACTGGTAATGTTAGTGCTTTCGGTGCCGGGTTTTATGGGAAGTCCGCCCGTAATCGCATTCCCCTCTTGTGGGGAAGCCGCCATGGTTTCTGGCCCTAAATAATATTCTGTGCTATTTCCAACTCTGGCCATGCCAATAGCGGGATGTATTCTTAAGCTTGAATTTGCCATCTTATTTTCTGGTTAGGTTGAATTAATTAGAACGTTTTACTTCGCCACCGCCTTGGTAATTCTTCAAGAGAATATGACTGGTGTTGGCATTCTTGCCCGGTAAAATTTTACTGGTAAGCGGCACATTCGTTACAGGGAATGTATTATGACAGCTAAAGCAACTGTTTTGAGAGCGCACCTTTTGCGTAAACGTTTCTATAGTTGCATTGGACAGCGTTAACGAACCTGTCACCATAGTTGAATCTACATTTGGATTCCAGTCTGGTTTTAACACTCCTTTTTCAGTATTGAACCAAACCGCACCCACTTCAAAGTAATTCTCCCAAATGGAGCCTTGCTTTTTAAGTTGAGCCTTCACATTCACATTCAAGGAATCAATATTGCCACGGTTGGTAGAGCTTCCTCCACCCTGGGCATATTGACGTGCTACTTGGGTTACTGGAGTAAGCGTTTGCTTGCTTTCATCTACAAATTCAAGAATAGCAGCATTATTAGCATTGGTTTGTCTGGCTGTAGTGTTCGCCTTATACAGCAACCAATTCTTATCTGAAACCGGGTCGTTCATGCCTTGGACCACTACTCCGCTTGCATCTTCCTTAAAGTTTGGTGCATTTCCATCAAACTCGAAAGTTGCCCAAATAAATTCTGGATGTCCTTCCACCACTACGGCAATGTGCAGTCCGACAAGCGCTACTTCAACACCCGTCTGAATTTTCGGATCTTCTGGAATTCTTGGTTCGCCATCTACCAGGGTCAGTAATTGAATATCGGCTGTGGTGGTGTACAGATTACTTACGTCCTCTCCCGGCTGAACTAACTTCCAATTGGCTTTTAAGGACATTGACCCTACAGGGAAATCCGCAGTTGCATCGAAATCAACAAAGACCTCAGGATCGTACAGCTTATTATCAAGCACCCAATCGCGGTACACATCATTGATCATAAT
>CAXBPM010000116.1:0-8490 GCA_963977345.1 uncultured Roseivirga sp. | reverse complement strand
GTATATAGCTTCAATAAGGCTGGAATCTGCAGAAATTCTTGGCTAAAACTGGCTATCCCAGTCACGTTGGCGATACTATTCGTTGATCGAGCAGTAAAGCCGAAATCTTTGGATGCGTAATTGATTCCAGCACTGAAGAAATAGTTTTCTTTAAACTGGTAATCCACAAAAGCGCCAATCAAAAACTGAACTGTAGAACCGTCATCATCGTAATTTGTACTTGTACCCTCGGTACTTGGTTTTGAGTATGTCAAAGTTGGGCCTAACTTGATGCCGATATTATAGTCTTGCGCTACGGCTGATATGCTAAACAATGATAATAGAACCGCTGCTAAAGTGAATTTTCTCATGGTAAATAAAATAAATGAATACTTTTGTCATTTAAAATTAAGTATGAACAAAAGCTGGATTATTAGTTTCGTTTTCTTATTGGTAATGGCCTGTGGCAAAGACGACCCTTGCAAAGATATCCCAAATATAGCCCTTGATTTGGACTATACGAGTTTGGTTGACCAAATTCATTCGGTAGAAGATACGGCAGCATTAAGTGCTTTTTTAGAGGCCAACCCCGTTGTACGTGATTACTTCTTTTTAGCTGCCGATTATCCGTCTAAAGCCGAGATGCTTACGGAGGTTTTCAATCTGATTAAAAACCCATTTGTGGATACGCTGTATCAACAAACCAAGCAAATTATAAACGAAGCTCAAATAGAGCAAGATTTAGAAACTGCCTTTAAGCGTATCAAATCCTATTATCCCGAATATAAAGTACCCAAGGTTCAAACCGTTTACTCGGCTTTTGGTAACGATGTCTTTTTCTCTGACTCCTTAGTCGTTATCGGGATTGACTATTATTTGGGTCCAGAGGCTTCTTACCGACCAAATGTATATGATTACTTATTGGTAAGGCTAACTCCAGAACACCTTGTACCGCACATTGTTCAGTTTTCTTCTTTAAAATTCAACGATACCTTTGACAATGGCGAGCGCACTATTTTAGAAGAAATGGTTTACTACGGAAAGGCGCTTGAATTCACAAAAACTATGTTACCCTGTTTACCAGACAGCTTGATTATGGGTTATGACGGTGAAAGCTTGGCCTCTTCTATTAGAAGTGAAGGTTTCCTCTGGTCCTACTTTGTAGATAACGCATTGTTATACGATAAGAACCCTCTCAATTTGACCAAGTACATTGATGAACGACCAGGTATTCCAGAAATTGATCCGATTTGCTCAGGTAGAATTGGCCAATGGATCGGCTGGCGCATTGTTCAGAAGTATCAAGAAGAAAAGGATTTGGACTTTACGGCATTAATGAAGTTGACAGACGCCAATGATTTTTTGTTGAAGTCCAGATATAGACCTAAAAACAATTAGTCTTTCTGCGTTGATTCTAAAACTGAAATCAATTTTTGTACTTGCAGTCGCCTGGAGTAAAGCTTTTCTGCTACAATGCGCGCATTATTTTTATAGGCTTCTAGTTTATCGCTTTGCTCAATAAACGGAGTAATCTTCTGAATAAAATCGTTCGGGTCTTCTGGATTGGTATAGAAACCACACTCATTCTCCTCCACTAAATCTTTTGTCCAACCAAGAGCATTCACAATTGTGAGCTTACCAGACGCTAGACTATCAAACATTTTATTGGGGCTGTTGGTACCCAAAACAGGAATATTCGCGAAAGAGACATAAGTAGCATCGGTTACATTCAGTATTCTCCTTACCCCTTCTTTATTTTGGTGGCCGTAGAACTCTACATTCTTCAGTTTTTTCAGATAGGCCTCTAGTTTAATCCGGTGCAGCTTTGCTCCTTCACCTACAATCTTAAACTTTATATTCAGCCCTAGTTTTAAGCATTTTTCAGCTACATCCAACAAGAATTCAAGGTGATTGGTAACACCAATACTACCTAAGTAAGTGATCACAAATGAATCGTTTACATGGTAAAATGAAGTTAGTTTTGGGTCTTTTAACTCCTTACTAAAGAACTCGCAATCGGCCATATTTGGGATCATATGAATCTCCTTTTCAGGAACCACTCCCTTAATCCAATCTTCCATGCCGGGCGAAAGGGCTATGATCTTATCTGCGTGCTTATATATCTTAGCCTCAAGCGCATAAAGCCTCTTTTTTAACCAGCCTGCCTTAATTGCCCCAATCTGAATAGGAGCCGTAGGCCACAAATCGCGTACTTCAAAAATATAGGGTTTGCGTAATTTCTTCTTCAACCAAAGACCAACCAAACCAACAGTTAAGGGTGTAGAAGTCAAATACGCCAAATCAAAACTCAACCCTTCTTTCAAAATCAGTTGCTTGGCCTTCTTTTGAAAAGAGTAAAAAGAATGAACACGCTTCAGAAAGCCCAAGTCGTTGCTATAATAAACCGGCAAGTAATGGACTGTAATCCCATCAATTACTGCTTTTTGATAAGTGCTTTCGTTGTGGCTAGTAATCATTTCCACCTCAAAGCCTTGATCCACCAAACCTTTGGCCAAGTAGTAAGAGCGAATGGCTCCTCCTTCTTGAGGCGTTTTAAAATATTGATGGACGTAAAGAATTTTCATGACGAACAATAATACGATTTAACGCACAATCCCTTCCTTTTTCTCGAAAAAACGGCAAAAAGAAGTTAAAGCACAAGATTCGCATTTAGGAGTTCGCGCCAAGCAAGTATAGCGGCCATGCAATATGAGCCAATGATGGGCCAAAGGAATTACCTCTTTAGGAAGGTGGCTTACCAACTGTTTTTCTACTGCCAACGGAGTATTTGCATTCTGATTTACCAAACCCAATCTTTTCGACACCCTAAATACATGAGTATCTACTGCCATGCTGGGCTGATTCCAAACCACGGAGGTAATTACGTTGGCCGTTTTTCTACCCACACCGGGTAATTTCTGCAAGTCCTCAATCGTTTCTGGAACTTCAGAATTAAAATTTTCCACCATCATCTTTCCCAAGCCCAAAAGGTGCTTGGTTTTGTTGTTGGGGTACGAAACGGTTTTTATATAGGGAAATAGTTCGTCAAAATGAGAAGCCGCTAAATGGGCTGGAGTAGGAAAATCTTGAAACAATTTGGGCGTAACCATATTGATTCGTTTGTCAGTGCATTGCGCACTCAAAACCACAGCCACTAACAACTCAAACGGATTGCCATATTGCAGTTCCGTTTCGGCCTGTGGTTGGTTTTCACTAAAGTATGCTATAAAAGCCTCGTACCTCTGCTTCCTTGTCATGCCCCTAAATTAGGCTATTTCAAGGAATGAAGGTCATAGGATTTAGAGTAACTCAGTATTTTGTCGATAGTCGACTCAGAAGGTACTCGTTCAGCTGCCGTTATTGACTTCACTGTTTGCTCAAGTTCGTGCAACTCATGCGCCAGTGAGCCATTTAAAATGGCGGCAGTTTGAATTTCGATATTTTCTTCTGTGTCGGTCTCCTGATATATGTATCTGATCAGGTCATTCTGGGTAGATGTTCTTATCATACGCAACGTTCGTTTTGTCCATCTTTTTTCTAAGATTGATGAGCGCATAACGCATACGGCCAAGGGCTGTGTTGATACTAACATCTGTTACTTCAGCAATTTCCTGAAAGCTCATTTGCATGTAGTGTCTCATCATAAGAACTTCTCGCTGTGAGTCGGGTAGTTCTTTTATTAACTCCCTAAGTAACGCGTGTGTATCTTCTTTTATTTGACGATCCTCGATAGATTCTTCAGAAAACTCTAAACTGTTGAACACATTGCTGCCGTCTTCCATTACAATAGTCGGGTATCTCTTGGCCTTTCTAAAGTGATCAATCGCTAAATTATGTGCGATTCGGCTCACCCAAGGCAGAAATTTACCTTCCTCATTGTAGCGTCCAGACTTTACTGTGTTCACCACTTTGACATAAGTTTCCTGTAATAAATCTTCTGCAAGACTATGGTCTTTTACAATCATATAGATTGTAGTAAAGATTTTGTTTTTGTGACGAGAGACTAATTCCGCGAATGCGTCTTCATTACCGTTTTTGTATAGCGATATCAATTGGCTATCGCTTACTTCGTATTTCCTCATGTTAGTTATTGTTAGGTCTAAGTAGAGGTTTATATCATACGGTAATGTTTAGTTTTTAGAAATGGGTTAATAATAATTACGATCTCAAATGTATTCATTCAAATATAGATTACAAATATTTGATCGTGATTTTTAATTTTCAAGCTTTGGACTAATGTCTTTAAGACTATCACAAAACTTTACACAAGTATAATGCCAGAGTTTAGAATTTAATTCTGAAAAAGGTAATTATTTTCATTTAACAATTAGTTACTAGCTCTGTTATCTTTGCAACCTTATGAATTCAACAACACTTAACCGCCCTACCCCTATTGACGACCTGAACCCTAGAGAGTTCATCATCATTAAAGGAGCAAGGGTAAATAACCTTAAAAGCATCGATGTGGCCATTCCAAGGAATAAATTGGTGGTGGTTACGGGCCTTTCTGGTTCTGGCAAATCATCGCTGGCTTTCGATACGCTTTTTGCGGAAGGGCAGCGGATGTATGTGGAAAGCTTGAGTTCATATGCCCGTCAGTTTTTAGGCCGAATGGAAAAACCCGAGGTCGATTATATCAAAGGGGTTTCACCTGCCATTGCCATTGAGCAGAAGGTAAACAATAGAAACCCTCGCTCTACGGTAGGGACGACCACTGAAATTTACGATTACTTAAAATTACTTTTCGCCCGAATAGGCAGAACTTTCAGCCCAGTGAGCGGCAAAGAGGTAAGCCGCGATAGTGTTACAGGTATTGTAGAGTTTTTAATGGACAAAGAAGAAGGCACCAAGTTGATGATTCTTTGTCCGCTTGTTCAGAAGGAAGAAAGAAGTGTAACAGAGGAATTGAGTTTGCTTCTGCACAAAGGCTATACCCGTGTGGTGGCCAAAGGTGAACCCTATTTTATTGAAGATTTACTCAAGGACGGAAAAGACATCGTTTCAAACGACTTAGAAATCCTGATTGATAGAAGCGTAGTCGCCCACAACGAAGACACCCAATTCCGTTTTTCAGACTCGGTACAAACCGCGCTTTTCGAAGGGCAGGGAGACTGTATTATTGAGATTCCTGGGGAAGGCCGAACGGCTTTTTCTGATCGATTTGAGGCAGACGGAATTCTGTTTGAAGAGCCAAGCGTTAACCTATTCACTTTTAATAATCCTTTTGGCGCCTGTAAGCGCTGCGAAGGTTTTGGGAAAGTTTTGGGCATCGATATCGATTTGGTCATTCCCGATAAATCGCTTTCTGTATATGAGGGAGCTGTTGCACCATGGCGCAGCGAAACCATGAATAAATGGTTGCAACCGCTATTAAAAAATGGAATAGAGTTCGATTTCCCAATTCACAGAACTTATGCAGAACTGACTGACAAAGAGAAGCAGCTACTCTGGACAGGCAACAAATTCTTCAAAGGGCTGAATAAGTTTTTCGAGCACTTAGAATCGAAAACGCACAAAATTCAGTACCGCGTAATGCTTTCGCGTTACCGTGGCCGCACCGACTGCCCCGAATGTAAGGGCACCCGATTAAGGAAAGATGCAGCTTATGTGAAGGTGGATGGCAGAAGCATTACCGATATCGTATTGCTGCCTGTAAATGAGGCCGCGGTTTTCTTTGACAAACTTCCGCTTACTCCGAATGAGGAAAAGATAGCCAAGAGGTTACTTCAAGAAATTCAGAACCGACTAGAATATTTAGGTCAAGTTGGCTTAGGTTATATTACCCTCAACCGATTGACTAGTACTTTATCCGGAGGAGAATATCAGCGTATAAAACTGTCCACTTCCTTGGGCAGTGCCTTGGTGGGTTCCATGTATATTTTGGATGAACCTAGCATTGGTTTACACCCACGCGATACCGACCGATTGATTTCTGTTTTGCTTACCCTCCGCGACATGGGCAATACAGTGATTGTAGTAGAACACGAAGAAAAAGTGATGCAAGCTGCGGATCAAGTCATCGACATTGGGCCAGATGCAGGCTCGCATGGTGGTGAACTGATTTTCCAGGGCACGATTGACGAATTGATTCAAAATGGCACAGGCCATACCGCAAATTATTTGAGCGGAAGAGAAAAGCTTGAGATTCCTGTGCAAAGAAGAAAGTGGCGTGACTCACTTAAAATTAAAGGCGCAAGAGAGAACAACCTGAAGAATATCAATGTCGATATTCCATTGGACGTGCTTACCGTAATTACTGGTGTAAGTGGTTCTGGAAAATCTACTTTGGTGAAAAAGATCTTGTACCCAGCATTGGGCAAAATGCTAGGCACTGTGGGCGAACAAACAGGAAAAATGGATGCGCTGGAAGGTGACACCAGAAAGGTAAGCCAAATCGAGTTCATCGATCAAAACCCGATTGGTAAATCATCCCGATCGAACCCTGTTACTTATGTAAAAGCCTATGATGCCATCAGGGCATTGTATTCAAACTTGCCACTTTCAAAACAGCGTGGTTATAAGCCTGCATTTTTCTCCTTCAATGTAGATGGCGGCCGTTGCGAAACTTGCCAAGGCGAAGGCGTGGTCAAAATTGAAATGCAGTTTATGGCCGACATTCAACTGACTTGCGAAAGTTGTAAGGGCCAGCGTTTCAAACAAGAAATTTTAGAGGCCACTTTCAACGACAAAAGCATTGCCGATGTACTCGACATGACGATTGACGATGCCATGGATTTCTTTGCCAAGGAAAAGGCGGTGCACAGCAAGTTGAAGCCACTGCAAGAAGTAGGCTTGGGCTATATCCGTTTGGGGCAATCTTCCAACTCACTCAGTGGAGGCGAAGCCCAAAGGGTGAAACTGGCCTTCTACTTAGGAAAGGGGAAATCAAATGACAAGGACCATATCCTCTTCATTTTTGATGAACCGACTACTGGACTTCATTTTCATGACATTGACAAGCTCATGAAGGCGATCAACGCACTGATTGAGCAAGGCAATTCCGTCATTATTATTGAGCACAATACCGAAGTCATCAAACTAGCCGACTGGATTATTGACCTTGGCCCAGAGGGCGGGCAGGACGGTGGAAACATCACCTTTACAGGCACCCCAGAAGAAATGATAAAGCTCAAGGACAACTATACTGCGCAGTATTTGACTGTGGATATGAGTAAATAAACTTTTCTAATTATAAGCTAGCTAGTGACTGTTATACCTGATATATCAGGTATAACAGTCATAAAATTCAATATATTTATGGCTATCAGTCATAAATGTGACTGATACATAACGTTGTGCTTAATTAGAATATGAACGATAGCATTGAAATAAAATCGAACAAGGCTTTTAACTATCTAAATAATAACCCTTGGACATTGGTTCTTGGAGCAGGTATTTGTAAAAACATTCTACCTGATTGGATGGACTTGACTTTAGGTGTAGTTAACGAAACATTTAATTTTTCGTGGGATTGGAAAGAATTTAAAGCCAAATCAGATGATGTTGGTTTTAGTTTGGATAGCTGGCTACAAGCAGCACTTAATAAGTATATCCAAGATGGAAAAAGCGTAGATGATTTCAACCTACTTCTAGAGAAACACTTATATGGTGATTTCTTGAAGAAAGCCCAAACCTTTGGAGTTGAAGAAGCTATTAAGGTAATGATTCATAATCCTCATTGGTTAAAGCAAGATGAATTGCTCAAAGTGATTGATTTTTTTGAAACACATTTTCCAAATTGCACATTATTACAACTGGTTAACGCTCTTTTAGATTCTGACCCCAAAATCTATAGGCCCGAGTCGATTATTACATTCAATGCGGACCCTCTCTTGCATTCACTTTTAATTGTTTATGGCATTAAATTACATTATGAGAAAACAGGAGAATATAACTTTCCAATTGAGGATTATGTTAGGGTAACAAGACCATTTGAATCAGGAGACAAGAAAATACCCATACTACACCTCCATGGTGCAATCTATCCTCAATTCCCATCCAAGAGAAAACTTAAGACAGACTCAAGAGATAATTTGATTTTTTCAGAGACCTCATACACGCGAACGGCTGGTATTATGAACAGTTGGGCTCAAAATGTTTTCTCCTATAAATCCACACATAACCGAATGGTCTTTATGGGATTATCTATGTCAGACCCGAATATTAGAAGATGGTTAAGCTGGAGTGCAGAAAACATTAATACTCAGCTGGAAGTATTCACAGGCGCATCTAATTCTGTAGTAAAGCATCTTTGGATAAAACCAAAGTCAACGGACAAAAAATTAAATGATTTCTTTTCTTACTCTCTAATCCATTTATCTACAAAACCAGGGTGGATAGACAATTGGGGGGATGTGAACAAAGGATTATTAAACTTAATGGGAAAAAAATAACTAAGCACAACAATACCTATACGCAATGCACTTCGGGACACTGCGCATAGCCAAACCGTTACACTAGCAATTCTTTTACCCTTCTCCACTCAGACATTGTCTCAGTAACCCTTCTACT
>CAXBPM010000115.1:0-8537 GCA_963977345.1 uncultured Roseivirga sp. | reverse complement strand
GCCCTACTAACTCCATCAAATAAGAAATGGTCACCACGATGAGTAATGAAGATGCGGTGAGTAATTCTCTTACCCTGGCTTTTGCCACCAACCTGAGCATAGGCACGATCACATAACGCCCCAATATCACTACTAGCACTACAGATAAAATAACAGCAAGTGCCTGTAATCCAATGGGTAGACTGTCGAGCAAAGAAGCGTGTGCTCCCTCCGTCATTTGATCTACCGAAGGAGTATCATCAGTTTTGGCCAACAAAGGGATTATGGCCAACATAACGATGACTATAATGTCTTGAAAAAGTAAGATGGAAAATGAAGAAGCACCATAAGTCGTGTTCATTAAGCCTTTTTCCTTCAAAGTTTGAAGTGTGATGGCGGTTGATGACAAGGAAATGGCCATAGATATAGTGAGTGCCACCTGCCAATCCAATCCGATTAAAATCAAGATGAAATAGGAGAGGAGCATCGTCAATATTACCTGAGCGCCACCCATTCCAAGAATGGTCTTGCGCATTTCCCAGAATTTTTTAGGCTCTATTTCCAGACCAATTAAAAAGAGCATCATCACCACCCCAAATTCTGCAAAGTGCATAATGTCTTCGCCCTCATTACCGATAAAGCCCAAAACATAGGGGCCAATGATAATACCTGCTAACAAATACCCAAGTACAGAACTCAGGCCCAGTTTCTTGGCAATCGGTACACAAATTACTGCACCAGCCAAAAGAACAATAGCGTTAAAAAGTATGCTGCCGCTCATGCTTCTTTCTGTTTATTGAGTAACGGTGTGTCATTCAAAAACTCACATTCTTTTGTGAAATTGAATATTTTGCCCTGCTGCAGGGCACTAATGAGTTGGTCATATTGATCCACATAAGCATCCAAATCTTCTTTTGATAGATTATGAGTTCCCATTACCGCAAACGGTGGTAAGTATTCCATGCCACAGAGGCGTGCTGTTTGCTCAAAAGGCCTTAAAAATTCATTGACAGAATAATGGTTGTTTCCGCTCGAGCAGTAGACTTCTCTTGCGCCTCCAGTGGTAATCACATTGAGGCATTTCTTGTCTTGAAGTGCGTTTCCCTCAGGGCCATAAGCCCAGTTGAACTCCAAAACAACATCAATCCATTGCTTCATAAGGGGAGGGCAATTGTACCAGTAAAACGGATGATGCCAGATGACCACATCGTGTGCACTCAGGAGCTCTTTCTCTTTAGGTAAATCAATATTGAAGTCAGGATATCGCTCATAGAGGTCATGAAAGGTGACGCCCTCACGATTCTGTAATTTGCTCACAAGTGCCTTATTCGTTTTTGAATGCTCGAATTTTGGGTGTGCGAATAAGACTAAGACGCTTTTCATACTGATAATTTACAGAGAAAGAATTGGAGGAAGGAGAAAGTTCCTTGCGCTTTAATTTTCTGTTTGGTCATAGCACTTGCCTGAACCATAACAGAGTTTCTATCACCAAGCTCTACTCTTCTATGGCCTCATAAATTAGCTTGTACATATCATTCCAGAAAGCATTGTCATTGAAGGGTACAATCTGCGTCATGCCCACAAACACCATTTCTTCTTTAGGGTCAATGAAGAACTTGGTATTGAAATACCCACCCCATTCGTAAGTGCCCGCTGATTTTGGACTTCTTTTGTTTTCGCTATCCAAGTATACTGTAAAACCTAAACCGAAGGATTGGCCAGCGCTATCGTCTTTATAATCGGTAATCACATTCGGCATTTGGTCCCTCGACATTTCTTTCAGGGCTTCTGCACCTAAGATATCGCCACCGCCCAATGCAAGTGTATTGATGAATTTGGCGTAATCCATTGCAGTAGAACTAAGTCCTCCACCTCCTGAGAAAATGTTTCTTGGGCCTTCCATTGGGTAACTGGTTTGAGCAGATAAACCCAGTTCATCCATGGTGATGAGTTTTCCTTGCGCATTGGTGAAAACGGGCACCAAACGTCCAAATTTCTCTTTCGGCATATAGAAGTAGCTGTCTGTCATTCCTACCTTATCAAAAATATGCTGCTTGAAGTATTCGTCTAAAGGTTGTTCAGAAACAACTTCAATCACTCTTCCCAAAACGTCCATACTTAATCCGTAAGAGAATTGCGCTCCGGGCTGATGTGCTAAGGGTACTTTGGCCAGTTTGTCAATCCATACTTCAGTGGTCCATGTAGGGTGCGAGAAGCCTACATTCATATTGTATTTCTCGTAAACAGCCATCAGTTTTCCTGGGTTGAAACTTCCATAAACAATACCCGAAGTGTGGGTAAGCAGGTTACGGATGGTCACTGCTTTTTCAACAGGCACTGTCGTAAAGCTTGAGTCCGAAGGTTCGAAAGTATCGAGTACTACTTGATCTTTAAATGAGGGAATGTATTTATAAACAGGATCATCTAGACCTATTTTTCCTTGTTCGTAAAGCTGCATGATACTTACGGAAGTAATGGCCTTGGTCATTGAGGCAATTCTATAAATGTCATCGTTTTGGTATGCTTTCTCGTTTTTTGAAGTTCGATAACCAAAGCTTTTGTTATACACCACTTGGCCATTTTTGGCGAGTAAAAATGTCCCCCCAGGAAGCTTTTTATCATTAATGGCTTTCAGAATGAGTTGATCAATTTCTGCCAGTTTTTCTGATGAAACACCTACACTTTCAGTCTCGAAGCTTCCAGGAGAGTGGACTTTTAGCTCAGTGCTTTTGGTACAGGAATAGATTGAAATACAAAGGAGGAGAAGTAAGGCTAGTTTTTTCATTGGTCGAATTTGAGGAGAAGATAAGGACAATGGTTGAAAAGAGTTCTACCTCTTACCAATTTCCTGAAAAGGAGATAGCTGTTAAGTTGTGATAGAGGCTGTTAAGTAAAGTGTATTAGTCTCCAAAGGAAATCCCAATTCCTTTGGCGGCATGCACCAAATAGGAGAGTGGGTCTACATTATTGTAGGCTTCGGTGGCTGCTTCCAATGACACCGAACTGATCTCATTGTTTTTGAAGGTGACCATTTTCCCGAACTCACCAGCCAAAGCCATTTCCATGGCTTTCACTCCAAATTGGGTAGCCAAAACCCTGTCGAAGGCATTTGGACTACCGCCTCTTTGTAAGTGGCCGAGCACCATTTCACGGATATCGGCTTTGCAGCCTACCTCTTTCAATTGTTGGGTAAGTTGGAAAGCTACACCTCCTAGACGCAGATTTTGGTAGCCTACCTCATCACTTTTTCTGGCTGTAATGGTTCCGTCTTTAGGTTTAGCACCTTCTGCAATAACGATGTTCACAAATCCTCTACCGTCTTTGTACCGAGATTCGATTCTTTCTTTGACGGCTTCAATATCATAAGGTATTTCTGGAATAAGACAGATTTCAGCCCCACCGGCAATGGCAGAATGAAGTGCGATCCAACCAGCACTGCGTCCCATTACTTCCAAAACAATCACCCTGTGGTGGCTTTCGGCAGTGGATACCAGTTTGTCCACGGCATCCGTGGCTTCTTGCACTGCGGTTTGAAAACCAAAAGTATAATCAGTGGCTGAGAGGTCGTTGTCAATGGTTTTAGGAACGCCCACTACAGGCATGCATTTGTCGAATAAGGCTTTACTGATGCGCTGAGAACCATCTCCACCTATACTGATCACACAGTCGAAGCCCATGTTTTTGATCATGGTCACCATTTCATCCGAACGGTCAATGGTTTCTATTTCACCATTTTCTTTTGTGATCGTGTAATGGAAAGGGTCGGATTTGGTGGTTGTGCCTATGATCGTACCACCTTTTACGTGAATACCGGCAACGGTTTTATTGGTAAGCCTGATGATTTCTTGTGGAGAGCGAAGTACGCCATTGTAGGCCTCTATGCTACCGTATACTTCTACATCGCCTTCATGATCGGCTCTTTTTACGATCGCTCGGATGACGGCATTTAAGCCGGGGCAATCGCCACCTCCAGTAAGTACAAGTATCTTCTTCATGCTACCTTTCTTAATTGCCAATTTCAGGATAAACGAACCCTCCAAAAGTTGCTGTTTAAGCTTTAAGATGAAACCATCTAGGTTTGGATGTTCGTTTGAATATAACTTTTGGAGGGTTTCTCTAAATCCAGCTCAATGTTAAAGCTAATAAACAAAAAAACTCCTGAAATTGATTTCAGGAGTTTTGAATTTTGAGGTTGAAAAGGAATTAATCCTTTTTCGCCATTCTTAAACGAGTGCTCTCGTCTAACCATATTTTTCTCATTCTTATCGACTTAGGAGTGATTTCTAAGTATTCATCTTTTTGGATGTATTCCATAGACTCTTCCAAAGAGAACCTACGAGGAGGAACGATTTTAGAGTTGTCATCTGAACCTGACGCACGCATGTTCGTCAGTTTTTTTCCTTTTTGAATGTTTACTACGATGTCGTTTTCACGGCTATGTTCTCCGATTACCTGACCTGTGTAAAGCTCTTCGCCCGGAGCAACAAAGAATACGCCTCTGTCTTGAAGTTTATCAATTGAATAGGCAGTTCCAGGGCCAGTTTCCATAGAGATCAATGATCCTACTGAACGTCCTTTAATCTCACCTTTCAATGGTTGGTATTCTTTGAAACGGTGGTTCATAACGGCCTCACCAGCAGTTGCGGTAAGCACGTTGTTTCTTAAACCGATCAAACCTCTTGAAGGAATTTCGAACTCTAAATGTTGTTGGTCGCCCTTCGGCTCCATAATCTTAAGCTCACCTTTTCTTTGGGTAGCCAATTCAATTACTTTACCAGCAACGTGATCAGGTACATCTACTACCAATGTTTCGATTGGTTCGCATTTCTTACCGTCAATTTCCTTATAAATAACCTGTGGCTGACCTACCATAAGCTCGTAACCTTCTCTACGCATCGTTTCGATCAATACAGAAAGGTGGAGAATACCACGGCCAAACACCAAGAACTTATCTTCAGAATCAGTTTCCTGAATTTTAAGCGCTAGGTTCTTTTCAATTTCCTTGTAAAGTCTTTCTCTTAAGTGTCTTGAAGTCACGAATTTACCTTCGGTACCAAAGCCAGGAGAGTTATTGATGGTGAACAACATGTTCATTGTTGGCTCATCAATTTTAAGTCTTTTTAGTGGTTGTGGGTTGTCGAAGTCAGTGAGTGTATCACCAATCTCAAAACCTTCAAGTCCTACTACAGCGCAAAGATCACCTGCTTTAACTTCAGAAACTTTTACTCTACCCAAGCCTTCAAAAACTTGTAATTCTTTAATTCTAACTCTTTTTACAGTGCCATCAGCTTTGGTTAAGCCCATTGCTTTTCCTTCTTCAATCTTACCTTGGTATACTCTACCAATGGCAATCCTTCCTACGAAAGAAGAGTAGTCAAGTGAAGTTACTTGGAACTGTGGAATACCTTCTGGAGAAGGTGCTTCTGGAATTACTTCCAATATTTTATCTAAAAGCGCAAAGATGTTGTCTGTTGGTTGCTTCCAATCAGTACTCATCCAGCCATGCTTAGAAGAACCATAAATGGTATGGAAACCTAGTTGCTCTTCTGTAGCATCAAGGTTGAACATTAGGTCGAAGACCTGCTCATGAACCTCGTCAGGTCTACAGTTTTCTTTGTCTACTTTGTTTACTACCACAATAGGAGTTAAACCAAGAGCCAATGCTTTACTCAATACGAATCGAGTTTGAGGCATTGCACCTTCAAAAGCATCAACAAGCAAAAGAACACCATCGGCCATTCTTAAAACACGTTCTACCTCACCGCCAAAATCTGCGTGACCAGGAGTGTCAATAATGTTGATCTTAACACCATGGTAAACGACAGAAACGTTTTTAGAAAGAATGGTAATTCCTCTTTCACGTTCTAGGTCGTTGTTATCCAGTATTAAGTCACCAGTTTCTTGATTCTCTCTGAAAATCTGAGAAGCGTGGATGATTTTATCTACCAAGGTTGTCTTACCGTGGTCAACGTGTGCGATAATCGCGATGTTTCTAATGCTTTGCATGACAGCTTAAAATTGAAGCCGCAAAGGTAGGGATTCCGATTTAATAATTGTCCTTTCTTTATTAAATGAATATGAAGGAGCTGTAAGGATCTGAAAATTGGTTAGCGTAGGAGTATTAGATTCTGATGAAATTTATAAAATGGAAAACTTTATATGGCTATTTATAAGAAATAGAGCCACTTATGACTCTATTTCTTATGGAACGCAAGGTGTTTTCATCCTTGCTCTAAATAGTTTTGTCGCTTGAGTAATTATGAATTCTAGTTCTTGTGATTTTCGAACCAAGTAAGAATTGCACTTACTTTGGCTATTAAATTGCTCGGTCTTGAGGCAATTCCGTGATAGGCATTTGGTATTCTTACCATGGCCGATTCAACTTTTTGCAACTTCAAAGCGGTATAGTACTGTTCGGTTTCATGGATTGGTGTGCGCAGGTCAGATTCGCCAGTCAATAGCATGGTTGGAGTGGTGACATTGCCGACTAATGAAATAGGGGAGCGCGCCATAAATTCTTCTGGGGCTTCCCAAGGCATTTTATCGAACCAATACTTTGTAGCGACTATCGGTAAATCAGCATTAAGCGCCCAACTGTACCAATTGATTACTGGTTTTGCGACTACGGCAGCAGCAAATTTTTTTGTTTTTCCAATGATCCATGCGGTGAGCACTCCGCCACCGCTTCCTCCGGTTACAAACAGCTGTTTATCATTAATATAACCTCGGCTGATCACTTCGTCAACGCCAGACATTAAATCATCGTAATCTTCTCCTGGGTATTTTTTGTCGATGAGGTTGCCAAACTCCTCTCCGTAGCTTGTGCTTCCTCTAGGGTTGGTGTAAAGCACTACATAGCCTGCTGCGGCCATCAATTGAATTTCACCCGAAAATGATGCTCCATAGCTCGAAAATGGTCCGCCATGGATCTCTAAAATCAGTGGGTACTTTTTGTTGGGATCGAATTTAGGAGGCTTCACAATCCAGCCTTGGATTTTTCTTCCATCGGCTGATGATTCGTACCATATTTCTTCCACTTTGCCGAGTTCTTTGTACTCAAATAGGTCTTCGTTTACTTTTGTGATGCGTTGGTTTTTGCCATTATTTCCAACCCCTAAATCGGAGGGCTCATAAGTCTCTGCCCAGGTGTAGGCATAGTTTCCGTTGCCACTAACGCTAAATTCACCACTGGTATAGGGTCTGCCGAGTGATTGGCCACCCAAGCCTTCCGTGATATCCGTTACTTTCCCATTGGTAGCGATTTTCGCAATTTTAGTATGTCCAAATTCTGTATACTGAAAATATAAGGCTTTGCCATCTGCCGCCCATTGAATGCCATCTACATCTCTATCGAATTTCTCTGAAATGATAGTAGAGTTTGAACCGTCTACATTAGCAATGTACAGTTGACTCAATTGATAGCCTTTGAATTTATCGTCATAGCCGATGTAGGCTATTTTTTTTCCGTCTGGGGATATTTTAGGGTTTCCATCTGGGCCATATCGATTTGTTAGTTTGGTGAGTTTTCCGTCTGCAATGCTGAGAGAGTACAGGTCTGAATCTTGGCTTTCATATTCAGCATCTTCGCGCATGTTTGCACTGAAATATAAATGCTTTCCGTCTTTCCCCCATTCAGGGTTAGAGTGGTTAAAAGGGGTGTCAGTTAATTGCCTTGGTGTTC
The DNA here is from genome assembly GCA_963977345.1 of uncultured Roseivirga sp. GTDB lineage: Bacteria > Bacteroidota > Bacteroidia > Cytophagales > Cyclobacteriaceae > Roseivirga. The sequence goes on along the minus strand of CAXBPM010000115.1, from coordinate 877 downwards.
CGCCAGTAGCGGGTACTGTAAACAATTGTTGATTTCCTGAAGGTAATTCTCCAACGCCATCACTTCTCCAGTTCAGGTTGTCTATATATTTTGGTGGAGCATTCCATACGGCACCTGCTGGTTTGGCTGGCATTTTTATAGGTGAAACTTTGGTTGTTCCAACGAACATACTAAAGGCCAAGTACCGGTCATCTGGTGACCATTTTACTCCGGATGGAGATTTTTCTGAGTTAACGATTACTTGCTCTTCGCCCGAATCCATCCACTTTAAGTAAAGCTCTGTTTTGCCAGATTTGTTAGAGAAGTAAACGATCTTCTTACCATCGTGCGACCAGACTGGAGATCGGTCGCTTTGTTCGCCTGTGGTGAGGGGGCGATTATTTGTACCATCAAAGTTGACCATCCACAGGTTTGATAAGCCTTTGTCAGTCATAATATCTGAGAAATTTCTCACATAGATTATTCGCATTCCATCGGGTGAAATTTGAGGATCAGAAATATATTCTAGGTTGAAAATATCCAACATTTCAAATTTGTCGGAGACCTGAGATTTAAGCGGAAGCGAAATAATAATGGCCAGTAATGTAAATAAGGCCACTCGAGTGGCTGTGGTTGATCGTGTCATCTATCGTAGGTTTTGGTGGTCGTGTTGAAGTTAGTTAAATCGGCAATGGCGGGCAATCGAATTGACGAAATATGTAATACTAACGACTACGTCAATTGGTGATAAAATACCCATGTGTGGATAAAATACGCTATTTTGAAAAAGGTTAATCGTTGCTCTTTAACAAATTAGGCTATTTGTACTGTGGCAGGGTTTTAGAAATGTCCGAAATATGAAAATCTCTCTCTCAAAGACAGCATACACTCTTATCGT
>CAXBPM010000114.1:0-8538 GCA_963977345.1 uncultured Roseivirga sp. | reverse complement strand
TAGAGCATCGGTTTGTGGTACCGAGGGTCGTGGGTTCGAGTCCCATCTTCCACCCTTAATATTGAGAGAGTTACGCAAGTAGCTCTCTTTTTTTATACCCTAATGGTGCTAAAAGCAATTTTATATACAAGTCAATCCATCAATCAGGATAAATAACTTATATTCGTATTGATGGATCTCGACCAACACCCAGGTAAAAAAATAAAGTGGATTATAGACAACTATGAAAAAGGAAATTCGGCAGAATTTGCTAGAAAAGTAGCTTTGTCAGGCCCCACTATAAAGTCTTACATTGACGAGAAAACAAAGCCTGGCTATGATGCCATTCAGTCTATATTAAGAGTTTACCCTCAAATTAATCTACATTGGTTTATTTTAAACCAAGGCCCTATTCAGCGAGAGTTGCAAGATGACGAGTTAGATATTATGGAGGAGAACCACAGACTCCGTGAGGGTATTAAATCCTTATATGCGGTTTATGTTGAAGGAAATAATTAAAGATCTCTTCTTACTCTATCGAGAATCTCTTGCGCCTTTGTTGCCCTTACTTCCCTAATGCGTTTTTCAATCAACACTCTTCTTTGTTTGGTAAGGAATAACTGCAAATGGTACAGTATGAAGGTGAGAAGTAAAGCCAATCCCAAGCCCAAAGGCCAAAATTCTTTAATCAAAGCCAACTGCTCCGACTTTTCTCTACGACTACTCAACACCTGATCTATTCTAGTGTTAAAAGCCTGCAATGTTGGGTTGTCTTTTTGATTGCGCTGAACGTCCATCCAATTTTGAATATTGGAGGTATATAAATTTCCGTAACCAGAAGCCTTGTCTATATTAATATGCAAATATGCCTTTTGCAGCCAATCATATATCACAAAAAAATCGGGCTCAGCGTCAAGTTTATCAAAAGTAGTGAGTGCCAACTCCCATTTTTCAACTGCCGCGTCCATATTCCCTTTTTTAAATTCCAGCTCCCCAAAATCCAGAAGTGTTATGAACTGAGAGCGTGCACTAGAGTGCTCCAGCTTTAAAGCCAATGCTGCTGAATACCATTTCTCAGCCTTTTCGAAATCACCTAACTCCATATAAGCCACTCCTAAATTCTGAAGTGCCATGGCTCTTGTATCAGGTGCTACACCCTCATTAAACGCTACATACGAAAAGAAATTCTGGGCCTCGAGATAGTCCTTATTTGTCAGTTTTATAATACCCAACTGATTCAGTGCCCTAGCCAAAGACACTGTATCACCCTTGTATTCGGATTCTTCCCAAAGATCAAGAAGCACGTCACCAGCTCCTTTATAGTCTCCACTGTTCTTCATCTGCATTGCCATGAAGTACGGGAGATCAATCAGAAAACTAAGATCACCATTCTCCTTTGCTATATCAGGATACCTTCTAATATAAGTCTTCGCTGTTTCATAAGCCTCCTTATAAAAAGCGGTCGCCATTTTATAATCCGAGTACCTCGACTTAATAATAGCGAGATTCTGAAGAATATCGATTTTATTATATAGGTCTACTGTATCTGACTTTTGAAGGTAATTGAGTGCATCAGAGTAATTTATGTAAGAAGATTCAAAATCTCTTGCTTGCATACCTATATACCCCATTGTGCTTTTTGCAATCACCATGCGATAAGTATCCCCTCTTTTTGAGGCCCATGTAAAAGCTTCTTCGGTAAAATCAATGGCCTTAGATGCGTCATTCTCTCCTAAAGCTACAAAAGCCTTCCCCACCAGTTCATTATACTCCTTTACTTGCCCTTTAAGAATAAAGGGCGAAAGTAAAATTATTATGAGTATAAGTCTTTTCATTTTAGGCATACCAAAGCCAGACAAGAATTTTTACCGTATCAATATCGGTATTATTTCAAGTCAAAACAAAACAAAAAGGCATAAATTTAACTATACCTAATCGGGGTAATTAGCCATTAGTCTTAGGTAGTCTTGGCCCCTTGGCGGTTTTATCTTCTTCTTCTTCTGGAGTTGTGCTTTTAGGATTATCCAAATTTACGTCAATCGTTAAATCTGGATTCACTGGTTGTGGAACAGTATCCATGTTGTCAGAACAGCCCATGGCGAATAATACAAAAACAAATAGAATGGTTAACTTTTTCATAATGTGGGTTTTAGTGTTTAGACCCGAATATATTAATTCTATTTCACTCATACTCAATTATATAATACTTTTTAACTGAACTATTAGTATAACCGAATTATGTTATAAAATTCTTCTTATCTATTGATTTATATATAGAATAACATAACCCTTGATTTGAGAGAATAGAGGCGGTTTTTTCTCAAAAAACGGCAAAGAATTACATAAAAAACTTGGAAGAAAAAGAGATGTGGTTTAAACCAAAATTACCGATTGGATCAATTGCCCGCGAGCGAAAAACTATCTATACTACTGTTCTTATACTCTACCGAGAAATAGGATTTGAAAAAATCATTATCAAACACTGAAGCGGAAATCGTTGAATCCAGAAACTGAAGCACTCCCCTATTTTTGCTTTTTGGCCTTACTTTTTTAAAAACTACTTTAGAGTTTTTGCTATTACAGTTCCTCAAAAGCAAATGGTCTGTTTTGATTTCGCTAAGAAATAAATTTGAATACTCTCCGAAGGTCCCAATCTCCAATTTGGATGCTGTTAGATTTTCAATCCTTATGGCATTGAATTTTTCAGGACAAAGGTAAAACTCTGACTCATCAGTATTTTCAGCACCATTGTTTAATATGTTCACCTTATCCAGCAGGTTATTACATCCAATGTGGAGTAAATCAAATTTCGAATTCGAGAGGTATTCCAAATGGTTAACCTTACATGCATGGATTTTTAGAGCGCCTGCATTTTGGTTGAATTTGTATACAAGGTCACCGATTACGCAATTTTCAAACTCAATGTTAGCCACACTACTTGATTCTATCACCAATTCATCAAACACACAGTTCTCGAAACTCCACTGCGATGAAATATCAGTTCCCGATACAATTAACTTAGGTAATCGACAATTCTTGAAATGATATTTATGTTGAGAGTGAAATTGTCCATCTGATAAGTGGACTGATTCCTTTAGTTTAAACGGGTAACCATTGATGAGAAATTCATAATCTCTTCCTTCAATTACTTTCAAAAAATCAGATTGGCTTAGCGCTCTCATGAACAACAAATTAAACTATAGACTATAGTTGAGTATAGATACCCCTACTACCCCCTATCAAAATGAAAAGGATCCTACTTCAGAAAGAAGTTCTATCTAGATGTGTCTCTGTTCTTTTGTAAACATAAGGTAACAACCTTGCCTACGGATATGAAGGTAGAAAAGGATTTATTAAAAAACAACTAAAGATTAAGTCGAAGGAATACCTGTGCTGTAGAGACGAAGTTTTATACCCGCAGTGAAATGCTTTTCAAAAACCATTCTTTGTTGAAAACTCAGGGAAAATAGAGGAAAACCAAATATACAGTCAGCCCCACTCATAAATTAAAACTATAAATAGTTGATTTTTAGATTTTTAACCCGTTAATTTCTTCAGCGTTCTTGCCCACATCATTAACGCAGCGAGACTCACTTTTAATTAATACCACTAAATAGGCCCAACCTATGAATACAGTTATTTCTATATCTGACGTTTTCCAATCTCCTCAAAGCCTTCATTGTGCACAAAAAATTAAAGAGTGGATTGACGGTAATACTTTCTTTACAAAACAGCATCTGATTTGGAACATTGGGGTTACCAATGCTGAAAACCTGCTAAAAATCGAAGCAATCATTCGTCAGGACATGACATGCAAGCACTGGAGGTACTGGGGGAACGACAGCTTTAAAGACGCAATGGAAACCATACGTAAGTTAAATAAGTCACCTAACGTCATTAAATCACCGCACAATGATTATTCGTCAAAAGGCTCTTATGTATTTGTATACAAAACATTAATTCCACAAGACAGCAGATTATTCCATACTTTACACGCTTAAAGCGGACTGCATATACTTCAATTGATTATATTGGGTTATGGCGAGTACCTTTTTCGACTTCTTTCAATTGAGTGTTCCAGACCAAATAAAAGAGCTCTACCAAAATGGAAAATTCATTGTGGGCATTCGATATTATGGCTACAAGGTAAACCTATATTTACTTCAAGATTATTACCTCGAAGTTTTCTACAATCACAAGCTTGACAAGATTGAAAAAATAGATTTGCTGGATTTTTCACACAGCCGAATGAAGTTTTATGCAGATCAGATTTCGCTGCCTTCTTTTACTAATTTTTGAAGTGTTTTATAAACGGTGAGTACTTGGGGAATTAGGAGCTTACTGCCACTATTGTCTATTAAATAATCAGAGAGTTCCTTTCTCTGCTGATCATCAACTTGGTGACTAATAATGTCTAGCACTTGACTTCTACTTCTCTGCATGTCGCGCATAAGAACACGATTCACTCGTACATTCTCAGGAGCTATAATACAGATTAATTTATCCAGTGATTTATAAGTACCATTTTCAATGAATAAAGCAGCTTCCTTTATCAGAATTGAGCCTTTTTGCTGCGCTGCCCAAATCAGATAATCTTTGGCTACCGCAGGGTGTACTAAACCATTCAGTTTTTCAAGCTCAACTTTATCGGTAAATACTTTATTAGCTAAAAAATCTCTATTGAGCATACCATCAGATAAATAGCTCTCCGCACCAAATATATCCTTCACCTGGCCCTTCAGAGACTCATCATTGCTTAAAAGGTATTTCCCACGATCGTCAGCGTAATAGATAGGTACACCAAGTGCAATGAATATTTTGCAAACAGTTGTCTTTCCAGAGCCTATCCCCCCTGTTATTCCAACAGTAAGAACCTTATTCATTCCCTTTCAATTTAACCTCGCTTTGAGACAACACAGGATTGAGTATGAATGAAGATTTCCTTGAAATTTTGACTGGAATCGTATTGTTACTTTTCTTAAGTTTCAAATAATCCACAGTCAAAATCATGTTTAATGAATCAACACCTTGAGTTTCACTCACTATGGTTTCATATGAAACCACAATCCTTTCAGGCTCAATAGACTCCTTTTTACCCTCAAAATTAATAAGGGTAATGGGCAGTTCGATTTCCTTTCTCATGAACTCAGTTACTTCAAACTTTACAGACACTTCTCCTACGTTGGTTGAAATAAGGTCTGAGCCGAAGTTCTTAATGCTGAATTTTTGATCTACACTCTTACTTTGTTCCCCATCCCCAATATTTATTTTAATTGGTCTCACTAAAGTATCTAGCATACTTTTCGGGCCAGTAATTCTGATTTTGGTGGGTTCCAGCGTTATAGTTGAGGTAATTCTATGGTTTGTGGCCAATTTCAATAGACTACTGTCTAACACCAGCTCTGCATCCATACTTATCCGCTCATCTATATTGAAAAGAAGAGAGTCTTCAATAATGTAATTAATGACGACAGGGTCAAGACGGGGGGCTATTTCTTGCCTTAAACCACTGGACAGTTTGAACCTTTCTCTTACAGGGTTTTCCAACTCAATAATAAGAGGTTCCATTCCGAAACCAAACGAACGGGTCATCAAGTCCCATCCACCACCAGTTACTTCGAGGGGGAGTCTATCTGGCACATTTGATAAAGCCACATAAAGGGAGTCATTATAAACTACCTTGATTGGGTAGTTGATTTGGGTAACATAATCGGACTTATTTAGGGCACTAAAAAACCAAAAGGTGGTAGATATTATTATGCATAATATCACCACCTTCAATTTTTCGTCCTTGGTACTGGGCGTATTGAAAGACCTTTTTAGAATTTCAATTATTTCTTCAGCACTTTTCAATCACATTTAAGCTTTACCTGCCAATTTTTTACTCGCTTCTAAAGAGATGGCGCTTTTGTCAAACTTGATTTTAGCACCCTTCTCAACATCTAGAGTAATAGTATCATCATCCATTTCGGCTATTCTTCCATGAATACCGCCAATGGTGACAATTCTATCTCCTTTTTTAATGTCGCTAATAAAACTCTTTTGATCCTTTTGTTTTTTCTGCTGTGGTCTAATCATAAAGAAATAGAACACTACAGCGATTCCTCCAAATAGAAGTAATTGCTGAATCCAGCCTCCTCCAGCCGGTGCAGGAGTTTGTAATAAAATACCTTTTAACATTGTACTATTTAAAATTATGGTGTTGTAGACGTTTGAACAAAGCCTCTCAAGCTCAATCTTGTTTGCTTTGGATTAGTGTTGGCTACAATTGTAATTACTGGGCTTTGCTGTCCAGTCTTTCCTTTACTGTCGTATCTAACTACAATTTCACCTGTCGCCCCTGGAGCAATTGGTTCTCTTGAATAACTAGGTACTGTACAACCACAAGAAGCAGAAGCACTTTGAATTGACAAAGGTTCAGTTCCAGAGTTGGTGAATTTAAAAGTGTAGTTCACAACCTCTCCTGCCTGAATTGTACCGAAATTATACAGCGTTTGATCCCAGTTAAAGGCAGCATTCGCACTTAAGTTTTGCTCAACTGAATTTGACACAGTTTGAGTTGGAGTTTGAGCTGGTAGTGTACCATTATTTCTTACTACTCCGCCATTTTCAAGTTGATTCACTCTTCTTTCCAAAGTGGCAAGTCGTTTTTCCATTTCTGCGTTCCCGCAAGATGACACTACAAAAAGTAACGCCACTAAACTCAATAGAGATAATTTAGTTTTCATGATTCTATATTTAGTTTTTGTCTCCAGACTTAATCTGACCAATCAGATTATCTACATCCGTTAATAATTGTTCTGCTTTTAAACGTGCTTCAGAAACCACTTTTTCTCCTTCTGATTTAGCCTCAGAAGCAATTTCGTGCTTTCCGTTGATAAGGTCTTCTAACAAATCTTCTAGCTGTTTCTTATACTTATCTAGCTGATACGAAAGTTTGTCTCTTGTGTTCGATCCTTTATCTGGGGCATACAAAATACCCAAAATAGCACCTGTGGCTGCGCCAATTACAAATGCCAATATGCTGCTTGATCCTTTACTCATTAACGTCTATTTATTATCCATTAATCCCCTACCGCTCTTTTTCAACATTCCTGATGTTTTCAGTTCTACACTGATCACGTCAAGTATTCCGTTTATGAACTGCTTACTCTTAGGGGTACTGTAATTTTTTGAAAGCTCAATATACTCATTTATAGTAACCTTTACAGGGATACTCTGGAAATTCAGCATTTCAGCAATCGCCATTTTGAGTATAATTTGATCCGTTATTGCCAACCTATCTACTTCCCAGTTCTTGGTTTTGGCTCCAATAATTTTGCTGTATTCTTCATCGTTTTCTACAGCCGACTTAAATATCTTCTCAAAAAAGGATTTGTCTTCTTCCCAATTATTAGAAAAATCAGGTAGGTCAAATTCTTTTGGAGAGCTAGATTCTTCAAGGTCACGAATTGAGCGACTCACCAAACTACGGGCGATTGCCTTGTTTTCATGCCAGAAAATATCTCGTTCTTCAAAGAAGGCCAAAATCATGTCAATTTTAAAGACCTCTTGCTTTACAATGTGGTCTACAATTGCCTTATCTTCTTCAAAAGAAGGGTTTGCCGTTCTACGGTATTCGTTGTAAACGTCATCCTTCTTTAATACTTCTTTGTACCAGCTCTTTACATTCTGCTCTTCGTCTTCCCAGCCAATATTTCTTTTGACCAAGGCTACCTGAACTTTAGAAGAGTTTTTGAAAAACTCAATCACCTTATTTTTGGAAAAATTATAATCACCAACAACAAGTTTTTCAGGAGAAATTTTAGATTTCTTATCGGTTTCTACCTTTGAGTAATCGGACCATGCAATAAGCAAACTAACTACCTCTAAAAAGCGATCTACGAGCGATTCCGCATCCAAGATCATCGAAGACAGCATGTGATCGTAGTCCTTCCTTTGAGTACTCAAGTAGGTTTTATAAGCGTTATTGGCTGCCTTCTGAGCTGCTTCACTGATTACTTCAGAAGGATCTAAAGCACTATCATTGATCTTATTAGCATAAACACGCTTACTCTGCTGCCTTTGTGTTTTCAGCAAATCACGGTCTTGAACCTCCATCGAGTTTAAGTCGGGTAGGAAAGCCTCATCAATTTCCGCCAAACCTAAATTATAGTTGGCTTCTTTGCATTGACCATAAGCGAACAATGACTGCATCGCTTTTACTCTTAGTGATCTCCTGTTAAGCATTTCAAAATTTTAAAGAACGTAAAAATAGAAAGTAGAAGGGAGTTTTAACAACTCCCTTGTATTATATTAAAATGAAAGTTTAACTCTACCAACGTCTGCAATCCTTTTTTCAGCCAATAACATGGCCGCTTTTTGAGAAGGAATTCCGTCTTGATCGGCTTTCGCTAAAATACTTGTACACGTATCGTAAATTTTCTCTGTCCACATATAGGCTAGGTCTTTACTATACGAACCTCTTAGTTCACCAGTTATGTTAATAATACCACCAGCATTAATCACAAAATCAGGAGCGTAAACAATTCCTTTTTCGATCAACATGTTACCATGACG
>CAXBPM010000113.1:0-8602 GCA_963977345.1 uncultured Roseivirga sp. | reverse complement strand
GGAACTTACAATGTGACCATCCGTGATGCGAACAATTGCCAAGTCACAGGCTCTTATGATATTACCGATCCGCCAATTCTTAATCTTTCAGGAACAGAAACCGATATTACTTGTTTTGGAGCGAATGATGGCGAAATAGACATTACGGTAAGCGGAGGTGAAGCACCCTATACTTTCGTTTGGTCGAATGGAGATAATACGGAAGATGTCTCAGGCTTGGCGCCCGGAGCCTATACTGTTCAAGTAATTGATAATCGTGGTTGTTCTATTTCCAAAAACTTCAACCTAAGTCAGCCTACTGCACTTAATATTGCCTATACCAAAGCAGATGTAAACTGTTTTGGCGGAAATGATGGAAACGTTGACACAACCGTTACAGGCGGAACCGCACCCTATTCTTATAGCTGGGATAGTGGTCAAGCGCAAGCCGATATTCAGGATTTAATCGCAGGAACTTATACGATTACGGTTACCGATGGAAATGGCTGCCAATCCATAGAAAGTATTGTTATTGATGAACCTGCGGCCGCTTTGGCCATCACCAACAGCGTAACCGACTTAAGTTGTTTTGGGTCGAACAATGGCTCGATTGCTTTGGTGACTTCGGGTGGAACTGCACCTTATACTTACAGTTGGAGCAATGGAAAAACCACCCGTGATATTTTCGGACTTTCTCCAGGAGCCTACCAAGTTACGGTAACCGATGCCAACGGCTGTTCGCTTCAAGAAATCTTCAACATTACCATGCCCACAGCCCTTGAGGTTACGGCCTCCACAACAAACTTATCATGTAACGGAACGCTAAACGGAGCAATCGACTTGACCGTAACGGGCGGAACAGCTCCTTATACTTACGGATGGAATAATGGAGAAACCACGGAAGATCTGACGAATATTTCGGGTGGAACTTACCAAGTATTTATTACCGATGCCAATGGTTGTTCTTTGACCCGAACCTATACCATTACCGAACCTCTCGTTTTAGTGGCCAGCATTACAAAGCAAGATGTCACCTGTTTTGGGCAAGGCGATGGCGATATTGATGTCATCATTTCTGGAGGAATAGCACCTTATACTTATGCATGGAGCAATGGCGCCATCACTAAAGACTTGGCCAATATTTCGGGTGGCACTTATACCCTAACCGTTACCGATAGCAACGGTTGCCAAACGGTAGAAACTGTGGTCATAGACGAACCACTTTCTGCCTTGGCAGCCAGCGGAACCTCCACCGATGTTTCCTGTTTTGGGGGAAATAATGGAACTGTAGATTTAACAGTTAGTGGAGGAACAGCGCCCTATACTTATGCTTGGAACAATGGCCGAACCACCGAAGATGTTGCTGGACTAACAGCGGGAAATTACCAAGTCGTTGTAACCGATGCCCGAGGTTGTGCTATAGCCGTTCCTTTTACTATTGGCTCTCCAACTTTGATGCAGGCCAACGCTTCCATTTCTAATATTACTTGCAACGGAGCTGATGATGGAGAAATTGATTTAACGGTTACAGGTGGAACAGCTCCTTATACTTTCCTATGGTCGAATGGTGAAACTACCGAAGACCTTTCAACACAAACGCCTGGCAATTATTCAGTACAAATTACCGATGCCAACGGATGCGTAATCTCTAGAAGCTTCCAAATTACCGAGCCCATCGCCATGCAGCTAACCTATACCCAAACGGATGTGCTTTGCTTCGGAAATTCTACTGGCGCAATCGACATTACGGTTACTGGAGGGGTTGGAGGCTATACTTATACTTGGTCAAATGGTGCTACTTCGGAAGACCTTTCCAGTCTTTCCGCTGGAAATTATTCTGTTGTGGTGACGGATGTCAATGGTTGTTCGGTAACACAAAACATTCAAATCACTCAACCACTCGCTGCACTTTCGGTTTCAGAAACCAAAACCGACTTGACCTGTTTTGGGGCAAACGATGGCACCCTTGATCTAACCGTTACGGGTGGAACAGCTCCTTACACTTATGCTTGGAGCAATGGAAAAACCACCCAAGATAATTTCAATATTGCTACGGGGGTTTATGACGTCACCATCACCGATGCCAATGGTTGTTCAATCCAAAAAAGCTATACCATTACCAGCCCAGATGAACTGACTTTAACTGGAACAACAACTAATATTTCATGTTTTGGTGCAGCTGATGGAGCTATCAATATTACTGCTACGGGCGGAACTGCCCCTTATACTTTCGTTTGGTCGAATGGGGCTGGAACAGAAGATATTTCTGGATTAGTGCCCGGCAATTATTCGGTACAAATCACCGATGCGAATGGTTGCACAAAAACCGAAATCTTTACCATTACGCAGCCTGCCGTTCTGCAATTAACTTACACCCAAACGAATGTCCTTTGCTTCGGAAATTCTACTGGCGCAATTGACATTAGCATCACTGGGGGAACTGGCGCCTATACTTACGCTTGGTCAAATGGTGCAACTTCTGAAGACCTTTCTAGTCTAGCTGCAGGAAATTATTCTGTTGTGGTAACGGATGTCAATGGTTGTTCGGTAACACAAAATGTTCAAATCACACAACCGCTTGCCGCGCTTGCGGCCACGGAAACCAAGACCAACTTGACTTGCTTTGGGGCAAATGATGGAACGATTGACTTAACCGTTACGGGCGGAACCGCGCCTTACACTTACGCATGGAGCAATGGAAAAACCACGGAAGACAATTTCAATATTGCTGCGGGAGTTTATGATGTCACCATCACCGATGCAAATGGCTGTGCTATTCAAAAAAGCTATACCATCACCAGTCCGGATGAACTGACTTTAACTGGAACAACCACTAACATTTCATGCTTTGGTGCTGCCGATGGCACCATAAATATTACTGCTACCGGGGGAACCGCACCATACACTTTTGTCTGGTCGAATGGAGCTGGAACGGAAGATCTTTCTGGATTAGTGCCCGGCAATTATTCGGTACAGATTACCGATGCCAATGGTTGCTCTAAAACGGAAAGCTATTCGATTACAGAGCCGACAATTCTAGCTTTTTCTCATTCCAAAGTAGATGTGTCTTGTTTCGGAGGCAGTGATGCTTCTATCAATATTAGTATTGTGGGAGGCACTGCGCCCTACACTTATGCATGGTCCAATGGCGCGACTTCCGAAGATCTTTCGGCACTTAGTGCTGGTGATTATACCGTGGTGGTTACAGACATTAACGGTTGTCAAATTTCACAAACCATCAATATTGTAGAACCGCTTGCCGCTTTAACTGCCGTAGAATCCATCACTAACCTTACTTGCTTTGGTGCAAATGATGGTTCAATAGAACTTTTGGTCACAGGTGGAACTGCACCTTATACCTACAACTGGAATAACGGTTCGAGCACAGAAGACATTTACGCACAAGCTGCAGGTGCTTATCAGGTCACCATTACAGATGCCAACGGCTGTTCCATTCAAGGCAATTATAACATCACAACCCCTGATCCATTAAGCTCAATCGGCACTTCCCAAAACATCAGTTGCAATGGCCTTACGGATGGAACAATTGACTTAACCGTCACTGGAGGAACAGCGCCCTACACTTATTCATGGAGCAACGGGGCAACCACCGAAGACCTTTCTGCTTTAGCTGTTGGCAGCTACCAAGTGCAAGTGACCGATGCGCAAGGATGCAGCGTTTCGCGAAGCTTTAACATTACCCAGCCTCTGCCACTCACTCTGAATTATGTTTCCAATAATGTTTCCTGTTTTGAGGCGGGCGATGGTAACATTACCACTCAAGTATCTGGTGGAACAGCGCCCTACACCTATGCTTGGAGCAATGGAGAAACTACCAAAAATATTTCGGCCTTAACTGGAGGCAATTACGAGTTGACGGTCACCGATGCCAACGGATGTCAAACCACCAAAAACATCACCATCACCGAACCTATTTCGGCACTTAATGCAGCGGCCACTATTACCGATGCAGGTTGCAACGGCCTACCGAATGCACGAATCGACTTAACCGTTACAGGAGGAACAGCACCCTATAATTACCTCTGGAGCAACGGTTCGGTACAAAGAGACTTGGTGAATGTTTTTGCCGGAGACTATCAAATTATAGTGACAGACCGAAATGGCTGTACCTTCTCCGCTTCTTATTCCATTGCCCAGCCAAACGCTATTATGGCTGATTTGGCGGTCACCAATACTACTTGTTTTGGAGATACCGATGGAAGCATCACTGTCACACCGAGTGGCGGAACAGCGCCTTACTCCTACATATGGAGCAATGGATCAACAAGCAAAGACTTAATCAATGTGGCGGGGGGAACCTATAACCTCACCATTACAGATGCCAATAATTGCTCAAGCACTTCATCAGTAGAAATTGGCGATTCAAGAAATTTGAATGTGAGCATTCAGAAAACGGATGTCTTATGTAAAGGAGAATCTAATGGAGCCATAGTGCTCAATGTTACAGGAGGTAGTGGTACGTACACCTATGTGTGGGACAACGGCTCGGAGGGAAAGGTGCTTACCAGCCTTTCCGCTGGTGTATATCGTGTGTTAATATCCGATGCCGCGGGTTGTGCGACCACTGCTTCTATTGTTATTTCTGAACCCGCCCTTGCACTAGGGCTAAGCATAGACAGAACTACTGAGTTTGCCTGTTTTGGTGAGAATACGGGCTTCGCCAATGCCATTCCTTCTGGCGGAGTTGCCCCATATACTTATTTATGGAGTAATGGTGCCCGTACAAGACAAATCAACAACCTAAGTGCTGGCAATTATACTGTCAGTGTTACCGATGCCAACGGCTGTTTGGTTCAACAGAGTTTCAGCATTCAGCAACCAGTAAAGCCCATCAGCATTAGCGTAAAAGGTGGTCTCCAATTGTCATGTGCTGGCGATGGAAACGGAGCCATTGAACTGAATGTAGAAGGTGGCACCGCTCCATATACTTACCTTTGGAGCACAGGAAGTACGGCCTCTAAAATTGAGAATTTAACTGCTGGAGATTACACCGTTCGCGTTTCAGATGCAAAAGGCTGTATCACCGAAAAAGTGATTTCTATTGAAGAACCAAGCCCTTTAATTATTGCCGAAGCCCTAGTAAACGAAAGTCAATGCTTTGACGACAGAAACGGCTCTATCAACCTGGATGTGAGTGGCGGAGCGTTCCCATACACTTACCAGTGGAGCAATGGCGCAACCACCAAAAACATAATTGGCGTATCGGCCGGAACCTTTACGGTTGACATCACCGATGCCAATGGCTGTTCTGTGCAAGGGGTATATACCCTCAGTACTCCAGAGCGCTTTATTGCCGCGCCTTTCGTTTCAGAAATTAGCTGCGTTGGGGCGAATGACGCTTCTATTTCGCTCAATATTGAAGGCGGCATTGATCCAGTTTCCATCCAATGGAACACAGGGGCCAATTCAGAAGTAATTACTGATTTGGCTCCCGGCCAATACAATGTGCTCATCACCGATAAGAAAGGCTGCACCATTCAAAAACTGTTCAACATTATAGCGCCTTTACCGCTCAGTTTAGATGCCTATATCGAAGATGCTGAGCGTTGCAACGACCCGAGAAGTGGAAGGGTGAATGTGATTGTTTCCGGAGGAAGAGAACCCTACACCTACCGCTGGAACAATGGGGAAACTGGGTCTGAATTGGTGGATGTTTTACCGGGAACTTACGTGGTGACTGTATCAGATCGATACGGTTGCGAAGTGCAGGGCACCTACATTGTGCAGCAACCCGAGCCTTTGCGCATAGGGCTTACCTCTGTGCGTGTGGTGGATTGTGAAAACCGAGTCGCAGGCGTGAAGGTAAAAGCCAATGTCACGGGAGGTTTCGGAAACTACACCTACAACTGGAGTTTGGGCAGCAGCGTCAACAATGAAATTTTCCTTACCCAACCGGGAAGACTCAATTTAGAAATCTTGGATGACCGCGGTTGCATTCAGTCCAAAGCCATTGACATTTCCATTCCTGAATTTGGCGAAGCTGAATTCTCCTACAATGCAGAATCACTGCGAGACCTTGGAGATTTGGCCGCCAACGATCCTGTCAATTTCTATGATGAATCTGTCGGAAATATTATTGATTGGGACTGGGAATTTGGTGACGGTTTCGACTCGGATGAAATTGATCCTATTCATACCTATGATGCCCCAGGTCAATACACAGTTACGCTAATTACCACAGACGATATTGGTTGTACTTCTTCTAAAACCACTGTTTTGGAAATTACAGAAGGCTACCGAATTATGACACCGAATGCCTTTAGCCCGAACGGTGATGGCAATAACGACTACTTCAGGCCAGAATTCTTAGGGCTTACCACAGTTCAGTTTTCAGTTTTCAATACTTGGGGCGAAGTGGTTTTCAGCACCTCAGATTTAGAAACCAAAGGTTGGGACGGCATTGTAAAAGGCCTGCCTGCGGAAAATGGAAATTACGTCTACAAGATTTTCGGTTTTACTCAAAACGGACTAAAGGTAGAACGCAATGGCGTTTTCGCACTGATTAAATAAACACTTTAAACAAACTCTTATGAAAAGACTTCTACCCCTCGTTTTGTGTTTAGTTTGTCTCTTATGGTCCGAAAAAGCACATGCTCAAGACCCACAGTTTTCGCAATTCTATGCCTCGCCCATGTACCTTAAC
This sequence comes from uncultured Roseivirga sp., assembly GCA_963977345.1. Taxonomy (GTDB): domain Bacteria; phylum Bacteroidota; class Bacteroidia; order Cytophagales; family Cyclobacteriaceae; genus Roseivirga. The sequence goes on along the minus strand of CAXBPM010000113.1, from coordinate 1,959 downwards.
CCTGCGCTGGTGGGTTCCGCAGACCGTGGCAGGGTAGGCGTGAATTACAGAAATCAATGGCCTTCGCTTGCCCATTCTTTCACCACCATTTCGGCCTATGCCGATTTCTTTTCCAAAGCCATCGAAAGTGGAGTGGGCATTATTGTAAATCAGCACAAGGAGAGTTTTTTAGATTATCAGTCCAATGAAATTGGAATGGCCTATTCCTACAAATTGAGAATTTCAGACGGCCTGATGATGCGTTCTGGCATTCAGCTTTCTTACTTCAACAAAGACCTCAATTTCGAAAATCTAGTATTCGGAAATCAGATTGACATTGACAATGGTCAGGTCATTGGGCCTTCGGGCGAAACTTTTGATCGTGGTGAAAAAGTAGATTTTCTAAGTGCCTCGGCTGGGGGCTTGTTTTATACCAACGCCCTCTGGATTGGCGCGGCAGTGCATCACATCAACGAGCCCAATCAATCCTTTTTGGATGGCGAAAGCAGGTTGGCCAGAAAATACTCGCTACATGCGGGCTATAAACTCAATTTAGGGGATGGAAGAAGACTCCGCACCATATCCTATGACTTTCAGGAAAGGTCGGTCACTTTTGCGCTCAACTATAAAAAGCAGGCGGGCTTTAACCAACTGGATGCTGGCATGCAGTTCTATTTTCAGCCTTTGGTGATTGGCGGTTGGTACCGAGGCATCCCCGTGCAAACGGTAGACAAAGTGGTTAAAAATGAATCCATCATTGCCCTTTTAGGTTTAGAAATCACCCCAGACATGTCCATCGGTTATAGCTATGACTTTACCGTCTCAAGCCTAGCCGGCTCCACCGGAGGTGCCCATGAATTTTCATTAACCCTCAACTTTGGCCAAATAGTAAAACGCACCCGTAGAGATACGATACTGCCTTGTTTTAAGTATTGATATACTCCTGCTCGTTTGCAACGAGCGGGAGTGGGGAAGACCAGTCCGAACTAGCAGGCGTCTGAGGTTTACATTGTCCACTGCGGTAACTGGTGCTCACTTGCAGTGAGTACCTATCTTGCTATGCGTTTTTTAGTGCATTATTCGTAAATAAGATAAAAGATTATTCTACTCCGCTTTGCGAAATAGAAAGCCCAGCATCAATAACAAATTTCAAAACGAACATACTATCGAAACTCAAATCACTTAAATTAGTGTAGTTCAAATTTTAATATGTCCAGAAAATACAAGGCCAATAATACAGAAGGAGTGTACTTTATAACCTGTACAGTCATAGGCTGGGTAGATCTTTTTTCAAGGCCAGAATACAAGGATATACTCATGAAATCACTTCAACATTGCATAGAAAACAAAGGCCTAAGTGTTCATTCCTTTGTGATTATGACAAGTCATATCCATCTAATTGTAAGTACCAATAATGAAATAAAACTGTCTGACATTATTCGTGACTTTAAAACCTTTACAGCAAAAGAATTGATCAAGGAAATACAAGCTATCAATGAAAGTAGAAGAGAATGGATGCTGAATAAATTCAGATTTGAAGCCGAGCGTAAAGTGAGAGGTAAGACTTACAAGCTATGGCAAGATGGTTTCCACCCAATAGAATTATTGACTGGTGAAATGGTATCTCAAAAGTTAGCCTACATTCATAATAACCCTGTTTATGAACACATTGTAGATGAGCCTGATCATTACTTGTATTCATCTGCTCGACAATATGCAGGAAAGGAGGGCATGCTAAATATTGAGTTTATAATTTGATTAAAAAAAAGACCAGTCCGCACTACAAGTGCGAACTAGCAAGCCTATGAGGTTTAATTATCTACTGCGGTAACTGGTGCTCACTTGCAGTGAGTACCTATCTTATTCTTTAGTAGCTAATCTTGCACTGTGATTAGCTTCACTCACTCCTTATCGTTTGCAACGATGAGGAACTACCAAAGCATTTCTAATGCGATTTACACCAACAAATGTCAGATCAGT
>CAXBPM010000112.1:0-8731 GCA_963977345.1 uncultured Roseivirga sp. | reverse complement strand
TGCAAATAATTGCTACTTTTGAGAATGCACAAACGGCTAAGGAAAAGGATCTACGTCATAATTTTTGAAGCAGATACCCCTGCGGGTAAGGCCTTTGATGTGGCTTTGCTTTGGGCCATTGTAATTAGCGTATTGGCAGTGATTTTGGAAAGTGTAAAATCACTTAACGATCATTACGGTCAGCTTTTTAAAATAGCAGAGTGGGTACTTACCATAGGCTTCTCCATTGAGTTTGTTCTACGCTTATATGTTTCTGAAACACCTAGAAAATACGCCTTTAGCTTTTATGGAATTATTGATTTGCTGGCAGTATTGCCTGCTTATATCAGCTTGGTTTTTACTGGAACACAGTATCTCCTTATTATTCGAGCATTAAGATTACTTAGGGTTTTTAGAATTCTAAAACTAGGCCGTTTTGTGGGTGAAGGCGAACAATTGGCCAGGGCTTTAAAAGCCAGTAGGCATAAAATCACGGTGTTTTTAGGTTCTGTGGTCACAGTAGTAATGATCACCGGAACGGCCATGTACATGATTGAGGGAGGCGAAAATGGATTCACCAGTATTCCCGTCAGTATGTATTGGGCCATCGTAACACTCACCACAGTGGGCTATGGCGACATTGCCCCGCAAACCGTAATTGGTCAGTCGTTGGCTTCGTTTATTATGATTATGGGTTATGCAATTATAGCCGTTCCTACTGGAATTGTCACTGCCGAACTTACCAAGGACAATGCTGAAAGGAAAAAATTAAAATGTCCAAACTGCCATCAAACTGGGCATGAAGCTGTTTCGCACTACTGTAAATTTTGCGGTACAGCGTTAATACTTCCAGATGAAAAATAAGATAGAAGCCTACTTATCAGATGAGGAGCTTGCCAACGTATGGACGCACGGTATTGCCGCGCTTTTAGCAATTATTGGCACTGGAATTTTACTGCTCAAAACGCCAGCTGGATCAAGCGAAAAACAAGTTGGATTTTTGGTGTTTGGACTGAGTATGGTTTTGCTTTATGCCGCTTCAACGGCCTATCACAGTGTTAAGTCCCAACAGCGGAAATCATTATATAAGAAGTTAGATCATATTGCCATATACGTTCTAATCGCAGGTACTTTTACCCCCTTTTGCTGGGTGGTACTTCGCGAAGAGGCTTTGGGGATGAATGTGCTCATCGCTGTTTGGGCGATTGCCTTTGCAGGCACTATTTTCAAAATTTTCTTTACAGGCAAACTCGAAGCGCTTTCTCTAATTTCTTATTTGGGAATGGGCTGGTTAGGTTTTACCCTATTCTCCCGATTGTCTGAATTAATTTCACCCGATGCCGTAAATCTGTTGCTCTATGGCGGATTATGTTACACGGCAGGCGTGGTTTTTTACCTCATGCGCAAACTAAAATATCACCATGCCATTTGGCACATTTTTGTCATGGGTGGAACTGCATTTCACTTTGCAGCCGTCTATTTATATGTGATTCCTTTCTGAATTTAATTTTCAGGATTGAATACAAATTCGTGAAACGGATGCCATTGTTTCCCGTCATGTTTCAATAGCCAGAAAGAATTGACTTCGATTTCACCATCAAAGTCTTTGTGCTCAAACTCTGGCCAAGCTTTATAAAAGCCTTCTTTCTTTAAATCTCGAAAAGCCACAGTAATGTGCGGATGAAAGCCTCGGTTATGTGTCGGGTTAAAGAGCTTCATTTCGCGCCAAGTAAAACGGGTGAGTTGTTCTTGGAATGCACTTAATTCGACACAAGGCTTATTTTTAATGAAGATTGCTTTAGGGGGAAAAGCACCAAAACCATCAAGCGCTATTCTAAACGGATTTACATTAGTTGTCTGTGCAAGTAAATCAATCAGTTTGGTTTCTTTCTTCTCTTTCCATAGAAAAGGCATGTGCAAAGTAAGGTGCCCTGGCGACCGCAATGCGCCTTTACTTCCATAGGCTTCCACAAAATGCTGTTTGACATTAATGATTTCAGAAGCCAGAGGTTCAGTGGGGAGAATAGCGATGAAATAGCGGTTCACAGTTGCGAGTTTTAGCACTCAAAATTAGACTTACTTTTTAAACACCAGTGCTTTGATGATGGAATTTCATACTATGAGGCGTGTAATTGTTAAATTAGAATAGAACAATGGCTCTTGCTGAAATGGGCATAGAGCTTGATATTAGCTCTGTTTTATTATGAAATTCAACTTAAGCCAAGCTACCCAATCGCAAGCTCGTAAGTGATATGCTTCTTACCAGGTACTGCGCCCAAGGCCTTATGTATGGCAATCATTTTGTCATTAAAGTCGCCTACCCAGGAGAGCTCTCCTTCTACATAATGACTTTTCATGGCGCCTTCAAAGCATTTGTAAACCAGGACGGATTCTAGTCCCGTGTTCTGGAATTTTGGGTGTGTACCCATAGCCCAAACCCTAAGTCTAGTGATGGTCTTTTTCCTCTTCAACATCACAAAACGCAACTTATTCCAAAGGTTGATTTTGCCATTAAAGTGCTTTAGAATTTGATTTACATCGGGCAGTACCAAAACGAAACTGGCAGGCTGCCCGTCCACGTAAGCGAACCAGATGTAGTTGGGGTCGTAAAATGGCTTTACTTTCTTGAAAGTGTCTTTTACGTACTCCTTTTTAATGGGCGTAAAATTTTCGTGATGCGCCCAAGCTGCATTGTAAATGGTCATGAAATCCTCGGCACATTCGTCAAACCTATCCGCATTTAAAGGCCTTAAAGTAAGGTTTGGTTTTTTTGAAATGGCATACTCAGCAATTTTCACAAAGCGCTCTGGCAAACCATCCGTTATGTTCAGGTGATTCGTCAGTTGTTCCATCTTCTTTTCGAAACCATAGGCTTCAAAAAAGTCACGGTAATAGGGCGGGTTGTACACCATCCCATTCGATGGATGCGTAAATCCTTCTACCAAAAGCCCCCAGAAAGAGTCGTTTTCGCCAAAATTAATCGGGCCTTGAATCGTGTTCACCTTTCTTTCTACCAGCCATTTTTTGGCTGTGTCAAAAACCTCAAAGGCAATGGATTTATCATTAACGGACTCAAAAAAGCCAATTCCACCGATACGCTGAGCACCAAAATTGGCTTTGCTCTCATTGATAAAAGCCGCAACTCTACCAATCAGATTCCCTTGATCATCTTTGAAAACCCAACGGATAGCTTCTCCATTTTGAAAGAATACATTTTCTTTCGGATCAAATATATTGTTAACCTCCTCATCCAGCGGGCATACCCAAACAGGATCGTTCTTATAAACGATTCTGGCTACATCCAGAAAATCGTTAGCATCTTTCTTATTTTTGACCTCGATGATTTGCATTGACCTTAGCTTATCCTTGATTGTTACAAAGAAATCTGATATTTAGTTCTGGTTAAAATCTTTAATCTTTTTTTTTATTTCAAGAGCTGTTTACGCTTTAAGTCATCGAAGATAATTCTATCCACAAATGATACTTTCTCTTTATCTCCAAACCCAAGCCAAGCCACCTCTTCGATTTCATTATCGGCTAATATTACACCAAGATACTTTGCGAAGTAACAAGTCATCTCTACAATAATACCTGATGTGTGACCATGGGCTTGTGCACTGAATTTACCAAAATGGACCATACTTTCGGATATTAGTTCAACTGATAGCTCTTCTCTTATTTCTCTAACTAATGTTTGAGCATCAGTTTCATTTGACTCTCTTTTTCCTCCTGGAATATAAAAAACATCTTTCCCTTTGGACTTGGCGACAAGGATTTTACCATTTTCAATCTCAATCCAAGCTACTTTATCTATCATTCTTCCATCAACTTAAGAAGAATTTCCTGAGCCGCCTTGGCGATTACTGTACCGGGACCAAAAATAGCCGCAGTACCAGCCTCTCTAAGAAATTCATAATCTGCAGGTGGAATAACTCCGCCAGCAATTACCATAATGTCTTCACGCCCTAGACGCTTTAATTCGGCAATAAGTTGTGGAATTAAGGTTTTATGTCCCGCTGCCAAGCTCGAAGCGCCAATCATATGCACATCGTTTTCGGCTGCCTGCAATGCAGTTTCTTCTGGGGTTTGAAAAAGCGGCCCTATGTCCACGTCAAAGCCTAAATCGGCAAAGCTGGTAGCAATTACTTTAGCACCACGGTCGTGGCCATCTTGCCCCATTTTAGCTACCATAATTCGTGGTCTTCGACCATCCATTTCGGCAAATTTATCGGCTAGTTCTCGGGCCTTTTTAAAGTCTTCGTTGTCTTTCACTTCGTTTGAATATACACCAGAAATAGATCTGATCACAGCTTTGTGTCTTCCAAAAACATTTTCCAATGCTGTAGATATTTCACCTAAAGAAGCCCTTAACCTAGCGGCATCCACCGCCAATTCGAGCAAATTGCCTTCGCCAGAACGAGCGGCATCTTCTAATGCTTTTAAGCTTGCTTCCACTTTTACAGTATCTCGGTTTGCTTTCAAAAAGGCCAGCCTTTCCAATTGCGATTTCCTTACTGAAGCATTATCTACTTCCAGCAAATCGAAACCCAAAGCTTCGTCCACTTTGTATTGGTTTACACCTACAATAATGTCTTTTCCTGAATCAATTCGGGCTTGTTTACGGGCAGCAGCTTCTTCAATTTTCATCTTCGGAAGGCCTTGCTCAATCGCTTTGGCCATTCCGCCTAGCTCCTCCACTTCTTCAATCAGTTCCCAAGCTTTATGAACGAGCTCGTTGGTGAGGTATTCCACATAATATGAGCCACCCCATGGGTCAACCACTTTGGTAATATCAGTTTCTTCCTGAAGGTAGATTTGTGTGTTTCTGGCAATTTTGGCCGAGAAGTCGGTAGGCAGGGCAATGGCTTCGTCTAAGGCGTTGGTGTGCAACGATTGCGTATGACCAAGCACAGCAGCCATTGCCTCCACACAAGTTCTAGTAACGTTATTGAAAGGGTCTTGTGCCGCTAAACTCCAACCTGACGTTTGGCTGTGTGTTCTTAGCGCCATCGATTTTTCGTTCTTTGGATTGAACTGCTTTACGATTTTAGCCCAAAGCAAACGACCCGCACGCATTTTGGCAATCTCCATAAAATGGTTCATGCCAATTCCCCAGAAAAAAGAAAGGCGTGGGGCGAAAGTATCAATGTCCATCCCTGCATTAATTCCGGTGCGGATGTACTCCAAACCATCTGCCAAAGTATAGGCCAATTCGATGTGTGCAGGCGCACCCGCTTCATGCATGTGATATCCCGAAATACTGATAGAGTTAAATCGAGGCATGTTTTTAGACGAATACTCGAAAATATCGCCAATGATTTTCATAGAGGGCAAGGGCGGATAGATATAGGTGTTCCGCACCATAAATTCTTTCAGAATGTCATTCTGAATGGTCCCACTTAGTTCTTCTTTTGCCACGCCTTGTTCTTCTGCAGCAGCAATGTAAAAAGCCATGATGGGCAATACCGCTCCATTCATGGTCATGGAAACCGACATTTTATCGAGCGGAATTTGATCGAAAAGCAGTTTCATATCCAAGATAGAATCAATGGCTACACCTGCTTTACCAACATCGCCCACCACACGTTGATGATCGGAATCATAACCTCTGTGGGTCGCTAAATCAAAAGCAACGGACAACCCTTTTTGGCCTGCCGCTAAATTTCTTCGGTAAAAAGCATTTGATTCTTCGGCAGTAGAAAACCCGGCATATTGACGGATAGTCCAAGGACGTTGGGTGTACATTGAAGCATATGGGCCTCGTAAGTAGGGAGGAGTTCCTGCTTCAAATTTTAAATGCTCGGCATCTTTAATTTCGGAAAAGGAAATAGTTGAAGGTACTTCAATTCCTTCCGCTGTTGTCCAGTTTTCGGCAGTCCTGGCTTGTGTACTTTCAGCCGAAATATTGAGTGGTTTTAATGTCGGTCTCATAACTTCGGTTTAAAGGGCTAAAGCGTTAATGTCGTTTTCAGAAAGGTTTTTCAACCCTCCTTTTTCTTCAATTTGTTGAAGAATGGCCCAACTCTTCTCTACCAATTGGGCGGTCAGTGATTCTATATAATAGGAACCAGCAGACGGGTCTAGAGTTTTATCCAAATACGATTCGTCTTTAAGAATGGTAGAAATATTTCTTGCTATACGCTCGCCTTGGGCTGGGTTTTTCGGGAATAGGTGGTGAAAAGGCTGAATGATTACTGCATCTGTGCCTCCCATAATGGCAGTCATGGCTTCAGTTGTTGCGCGGAGCAGGTAATTATACTCATCCTTGGTGGGCTCATTCCATTGGCCAGAGCTTGAAGAAATTTGAATGTCGTTCAGCACCAATTCAAAACCATATGAATTTGCGAGCTGCGCAACCAGAATCCTTAAAGCGCGGTGACGGGCAATCTCTAAAAAGTAAGATTCACCTACATTGAGATTGAACTGCAATTGATTCAACCATGACTGAACCTCTTCTGTAGTGGTCGTATTGGCGTCAATAACATCAATGGTCTTAGCAAGAAGAACGGCCAAACCTAAATGAGCATTTTCGCTTTTTTCTTCTGAAAGGAAAAACCTAAAGTTGGGCAGCTTGCTTAAGAAAGGTGACTCGTTGGAACGAATAAAGCCTCTCACTTCATTCTCATCAATCCCTTTTGCTTTTACATAAGCTTCGAATGAACTCATCAATGATTGAGCTCCATTTTCTACTTCAAAACCAATATGGCAATAGTTGAGCAGCACATCTTTGAGGAGCAGATCGAAGTTTGGCATTGCTTTTAAATGAAAGAAGATTCCTGTAGCGCCACTGTTCAGGGCCAAAAGCGCCTTTTCATTGGCCTCTTTTTCTGTCTCCACCGCAATCACTTGGTAGTTGACCCAGTTTCTGACGCCCAAAGCTTCCGCCTGATGATTGGGGATTTGTAATTGAGGCAAAGAACTCGGTAAATCTTCTTCAGTATAAAAAGGTTTCCCCTCCACACCAGCAATTTTCCAATTGAGTTCTTCAATGGGTTTGCCCTTTAGTTCTTTAATGATTTGGTTCTGCCAAGCCTTGGATTCTGGCTTTTTAAAGTCATCGAAAAGTCTTTGCTCCATACTCCTTCAGTTTATGACACGAAAATAAGGGTTTTCAAATCGCCATGCTGATTTAAAGTGAAATTCGACTTTATAAACTGGATTTTGATCCCGTTATACCCCATTCAACAGGCACTGAGGCACATAGCTGACACAACAAATTTTAACGACCAAATTATTTTCACCTCTCTTATGAATTCGCCTTTCATGTTCGTCTTATTTTTATCATTTTTGTCGTCCCCCAAAAATCACTTTGGGGTTTTTTATCCAGTTTGCATAATCAATTGATGGTGAAAGATTGCGTATCGGTTTGGGAAGACTGTCTCCGATTTATTAGGAGCCAGGTAGGTGACCAGAGTTTCAAAACTTGGTTTGAACCTATTGCTCCGCTCAAACTACACGAAGGTATTCTTACAATTCAGGTGCCTAGCCAGTTTTTTTATGAGTATTTAGAAGAGCATTATGTTCAACTGCTTAGGCAAGTGATTCATACTGAACTTGGCCCACAAGGCCGACTTGAATACTCTGTCATTGTGGACAGCGGAAGTGCTCAGAATCAAGCTTATTCTGTTACACTGCCAAACCAGACACCAAAAAATAAATGGGAGCAAGACAAGCCGGCAAAAATTCATAGCCCCTTTGACATGCCTTCTGTAGAGGAAGAGTTTAGGCACTCTAACCTCAACCCAAATTACGATTTCGAAAATTATATTGAGGGAGACTGTAACCGTTTGGCGAGGTCTGCTGGTATTGCCGTAGCCGAAAAGCCGGGTGTTACTTCTTTTAATCCACTGATGGTTTATGGCGGTGTTGGTTTGGGAAAAACCCACTTAATTCAATCCATTGGAAATAAAATTAGAAGAGATGACAAAAAGCATTTTGTGCTTTACGTTTCTTCTGAAAAATTTACGACCCAGTTTACGGATGCCATTAAGAACAACAGTATTCAGAGCTTTACCAACTTCTACTTACAAGTAGATACTTTGATTATAGATGATGTGCAGTTCTTCTCGGGCAAAGAGAAAACGCAGGAAATGTTCTTCCATATTTTCAATCATTTACATCAAAGTGGAAAGCAAATCATTATGTCGAGCGACAGACCGCCAAGAGACTTGAAAGGTTTGCAAGACAGATTACTTTCTAGATTCAAATGGGGACTTACGGCAGATTTGCAGATGCCTGATTTTGAAACCAGAATTGCCATTATCTCCAGAAAAATGGAGTCAGACGGAATTTATATTCCTGATGATGTAGTGGAATATTTGGCCTATAGCGTAGACACGAACGTGCGTGAGTTGGAAGGGGTTTTGATTTCTCTAATTGCTCATGCAACGCTAAACAAAGCGGAAATCAACTTAGAACTGGCCAAGCAAACGCTGAAGAACATTGTTCACGACATTGAGTCGGAAGTGGGCGTTGACTACATTCAAAAGTCGGTGGGTGAATACTTCCAGATTAGCGTGGAAGACTTAAAGGATAAAACCCGAAAGAAAGAGATTGTAATTGCCAGACAAGTAGCGATGTACTTGTGTAAAGAATATACAAACCACTCATTAAAATCTATTGGTTACCATTTCGGTGGCCGCGATCACTCTACCGTAATTCACGCGGTGCAATCGGTCAGCGATATGATTGAGATTGACACTAAGTTCTGCCATAGCATGGACGAACTCAAGAAGAAAATGAGAATGAAATC